>CAYOPA010000074.1:6702-12644 GCA_964405625.1 uncultured Bryobacterales bacterium | reverse complement strand
CCGAGCACAAAGATGAAGGCGAGTGAGTTCTCTAAAAAGCCCATGACCTTGGTCAGCTCACCGATAACGCCATCCGCGCGGAGATCTGTTTCGCAGCCGCTCGGGCCTCTCGGTCCAGGGCCGCCACATCCTCCAAGCTAGACGCTCGCCGGTCGCCATAACGTTCCAACGTTTTTCCCACCACCGCCGCAATGGCGGTATAGGGGATCTCCCTGGCCAAGAACGCCGCCACTGCGATCTCGTCGGCTGCGTTGAGCACGCAGCCAGCCCCGCCGCCAGCTTCGGCCGCCTCAAACGCAAGTCTCAGTAAGGGAAACTTGTCGAAGTCCGGCGGCTCGAACTCTAAGTTTCGCACAGCGTCCCAGTGTAGTCTCCTCTCCGGCGGTCCGGCCTCGCGCGCGGGGTCGGTCAGGGCATAGCGGATCGGCAGCTTCATGTCCGGCGGCCCGAGCTGCGCGATCACCGAGCCGTCGCGATATTCCACCATCGCGTGCACGATGGACTGCGGGTGGACCACCACCTGCACCCGGTCGGCGCCGAAGCCGAAAAGCAGGCAGGCCTCGATGACCTCAAAGCCCTTATTCATTAACGTGGAGGAGTCGATGGTGATGCGCGCGCCCATCCGCCAGGTGGGATGCCGCAGCGCCTGCTCAGGGGTGACGGATTCGAGCTCGGCGCGCGGCGTCCGCCGAAACGGCCCGCCCGAAGCGGTCAGGATCAGCCGCTCGACCTCTTCGTAGCGTCCGGCGCGCAGGCACTGGTGCAGAGCGTTGTGCTCGCTGTCCACCGGCAACAGCTCGGCGCCGGACTCGCGAGCGGCGGCCATCACCAGCTCGCCGGCGGCCACCAGGACCTCTTTATTGGCCAGCGCCACGCGCTTGCCGCGCCGGACCGCCTCATAGGTGGCGGGCAGCCCGACCACGCCGACCGCGGCCGAGACCACGGCCCCGCAGTCCACATCCGTCACGCAGGCCAGCAAGCCTTCCTGGCCGACCAAGATTTCGGGCCGCCGGCCGCCGCCAAGCGCTTCGACGAGCTCGGCTCGAACCGCGTCGTCAGCCACGGAGACCAATTCCGGTTGAAACTCCCGAATCTGGGAGGCCAGCTCCGCTACGTTCCGCCCGGCGGCCAGGGCGCCGACCGCCGCGCGACCCTCCATCTCCCGCACCACCTGCAACGTGTTGCAGCCGATGGAGCCGGTGGAGCCGAGGATCGAGAGGCGCATCACGGTGGGGCGGGGGATTCGCGTGGAACCTTCGTCAAAGTAGCACAGAGCCCCTTCGGCGGGGTAACCGAAGGGGCTCTGTGGTTGTTAACGAAAAGGGGTAGGGGTTAGGGGTCGCCGGGGGGTAGTTTCAGGGGTCTTTGGTTGAGGTTAGTCTCGCTTAGGTGGGGGTTGCCCCCCCGGCTTTGATATGAGAATACCAAAGGCCATAGGGCTCGTCAAGACCTTCTTCCATTTTTTGTAGATTCTTTTGTCCCTGCCCGCGATGAATCTCCATAAGTCACTGATTTAAAAGATCTACAGGCCCCAAAAAAAGTTGTGGCTAGACCCCTTCGCCCTTCACTTCGACGCCCGCCAGCTCCTCGAACAGCTTGATGGCGGCGGCGATATCCTCATCTCCATAGCCCCGCGCGACGCCGGCGGTGAACATCTCGTGCACCAACGCGGTGTTGGGCAGCGGCACGCCCATTTCGCGGCCCGAATCGAGCATCAGGGAGATGTCTTTCTTCATCCACTTCAGCGGGAAGGCCGCCTCGAAGTTGCGCTTGAAGATCTGCGGCGCCTTGAAGCTGATGAGCCCGGCCTTGGCCGCGGAGTTGTCGAGGATGTCGAACATCAGCTCCGGCTTGACGCCCGCCTTGGTGGCCAGCACCATGCCCTCGACGAAGCCTTGCAGCATGTTCGCCAGCACCAAGTTTTGCGACAGCTTGGCGTGCAGACCCATGCCTTGACCGCCGCAGTAGTAGAAGTTCTTGCCCATCGCCTCAAACCACGGCAGGGCGCGGTCGAAGATCGGCTTCGGGCCGCCGACCATGAAGGTGAGCGTGCCGCCCTTGGCGCCGGGGGTGGAGCCGGTGCAGGGAGCGTCCAGGTACCAGGCGCCCTTGGCCTCGAAGGCCGCGGCCAGCTTGCGCGCGGTGGTGGGCGCGATGGTGGAGCAATCGGCCACGATACCGTCAGCGCCGATCCCTTCGATCACGCCGTCCTCGCCGATCAGCACGGCTTCCGACATCGCCGAGTCGCCGACGCACAGGAAGACGCATTCCGCAAATTCGCCGACCTGCTTGGGGGTCTCGCGGAACACGCCGTTCGCGTGCTCAGCCAGTTTTTTGGCCTTGGCCGTGGTGTTGGTCCACAGCGCCACCTCGTGGCCGGCGTCGAGCAGGTGCTCCGCCATGGGGTAGCCCATCAATCCGAGTCCGATAAAACCGAGTTTTGCCATCGTTGTTTCGTCCTTTGCCTCGCGGCAGACCGCCAATTGTAAGCCCTCGGGGCGCTATGCGACAATGGCCGCTCCCATGAAACCGGCAGTTCTCGTCACGAAAAAGGTCTATCCGAAGGCTTTGGAGCTGCTCCGAGCCGAGGCCGAGGTGGCCTACCACGACTCCCGCTCCGGCTATTCGCCAGAGGATCTGATCACCCAAGCCCAGGGCAAAGCCGGCGTCGTGTGCCAGCTCACCGACAAGTTCTCGGCCGACGTTTTCGACCGGTTGCCGGACCTGAAAGTGCTGTCGAACGTTGCCGTCGGCTACGACAACATCGACGCGGCCGCCGCCACCGAGCGCGGCGTGCTGGTCACCAACACCCCCGGCGTGCTCACTGAGACGACCGCCGACCTGGCCTTCACGTTGATGATGGCGGCGGCGCGGCGGCTGACCGAGGCCGAACGGTTCCTGCGAGACGGGCAGTGGGGCGAGTGGTACATCGACCTGCTCTGCGGCTACGACATCCATGGCGCGACCCTGGGGCTGCTGGGCATGGGGCGCATCGGCCAAGCCGTGGCGCGCCGGGCCGCCGGCTTCAACATGAAGGTGCTGTATTACAACCGCTCGCGGCTGGACCCGGCCGTTGAAGCTGAGCTGGGGGTGAGGTACGTCTCCTTCGACGAGCTCCTGGCCGAGTCGGATTTTTTGAGCGTCCACACGCCGCTGACGCCGGAGACCCGCCACATCATCGGCGCCGTCGAGCTCAGCAAGATGAAGCGGACGGCCATTCTGGTCAACACCGCCCGCGGCCCGGTCGTCAACGAAGCCGCACTGGCCAAGGCGTTGGCCGACAAGACGATCGCTTCGGCCGGGCTGGACGTTTTCGAGCAGGAGCCGCGCGTCCACCCGGACCTGCTAAAGGTCGACAACGTCGTGCTCGCTCCCCACGTCGGCAGCGCCACCATCGCCACGCGGACGCGGATGTGTACGATGGCGGCTGAGAACTGTCTGGCGGCGCTGCGCGGAGACAAGCCGCCGAATCTGGTCAACCCGGACGCTTGGAAGGGTTAGCACTCGGAACATTAGGTGAAGGACCAACTGCGCACGATTTTCTTGGAGACGATTGACGAGCTCTCGCTGGAGCGCGTGTTGCGCGAGCGGATCTCGTATCAAGATGGCGTCCTGCGGGCCGGCGATACTCACATCGCTCTCGACGGCTACAAGAAAATCTTGACCGTGGCGATCGGCAAGGCCGCCGGACCGATGGCCAAGGGTTTCGCGGACCTGCTGGCGCCGCGCAAGGCGTCCGGCGTCATCGTCGCCCCGACGGAGACCCCTGACGCGCCGCCTTACTTCATGACCTACGTCGGCGGCCACCCCTACCCCACCGAGGGCAGCGTGTATGCGGCTGACGTGGTGGAGGAGCTGCTGAGCGACTTGCGCGAGCAGTATCTGGTCGTCTATCTGCTCTCCGGCGGCGGCTCGGCGATCTGCGAGAAGCCTGTTTCCGACGAGATCAGCTTTGAGGATCTGCGCGAGTGGTTCCGCGTGCTAGTCACCTGCGGCGCCGACATCGTCGCCATGAACATCCTGCGGAAGCATTTTTCCGCCATCAAAGGCGGACGACTGGCGGCGCGGGCCGTTCCGGCGCGGCAGTTGACCCTCTACGTCTCCGACGTGCCGCCCAAGCATCCCTCCACGGTCGCTTCCGGGCCGACGATGCCGGATGAGTCGACCGTCGCCGACTGCCACGCCACGATCGACCGGTTGGGCGTCCGCGAGCGGCTGCCGGCGTCCATCCGGCTCATGCTGGACGAGGGCCGCGTGCCGGAAACTCCCAAGCCCGGCGACGAGGCCTTCGCCCACAGTGACTGGCACTGCCTGCTCGACAATTCCGACGCCGTTGACGCGGTGAAGCGCCGCTGCGAGGCGTTTGGCTGGATCGTTGAGGTTGACCTTTCCGTGGACGACCGACCCGTGGCCGAAGCGGCGGACGCCCTGCTGGCCCGCCTGCGCCGCCTCAAAGCCGAGTCCGGCGACAAACCGGCCGCCGTGCTGACCGGCGGCGAGCTCAGCTCGCCCGTCACCGGCGACGGCATTGGCGGCCGCAATCTGGCCTTTGTGCTCGACTGCGTGGAGAAGATCGCGGGCGAGAGCATCGCCGTCATCAGCGCCGGCACCGACGGCGTGGACGGGAATTCCCCGGCGGCGGGCGCCGTTGCCGACGGCGACACGCTCGGCCGGGCGCGCGAGCTCGGCCTCGACCCCGCCGACTTCTTCCGCCGCTCGGACTCCTATAGCTTCTTCGACCGGCTCGGCGACGCCCTCGTCACCGGCCCCAGCGGCAACAACGTCCGCGACGTGCGCCTGCTCGTCGCCTGGTAAATCCCTTATGACTCAAGCGCAACCTTGGAAAGTCTCGCTGCACGGCGGACACAGCGGCGAGTACTGCGAGCACGCCGTGGCGACGTTGCGCGACGTGCTGGAGGCGGCCGTCCACGCCGGCTTCAGCGTTTTTGGCGTCAGCGAGCACGCCCCGCGCAGCGAGGAGCGATTCCTCTACCAGTCCGAGCTCGACAAGGGCTACACATTGGGGCGCCTCCAGGCCGAGTTCGACTCCTACACGGTCGCGGTGCACCAGTTGTCGGAGGAGTACGCCGACCGGCTGACCGTGCTGCGCGGCTTTGAGGCCGAGGTCGTGCCCGCTTCCGGCTACCGCGACGAGATGCTGGAGCATCGCGCGAAGTTCGAATACATGGTCGGCTCGGTGCACTACGTGGACGAGGTCCAGATCGACGGGACGCCCGAGGAGTTTGAGCAGGCGCGGGAGGCGGCCGGCGGGCTGGAGGCGCTCGCGGTGAAGTACTACGAAACAGTGGCGGAGATGGTGGACGCGCTCCGGCCCGAGGTGGTCGGACACTTGGACCTGATTCGCCGCCGTGCGCCGCTTGACGCTGATCTGGCGACCCCCGCCATTGAGCGCGCCGCCGATCAAGCGCTGGAAGCCGTCCACGCCGCCGACGCCATTCTCGACCTCAACACCGCCGGCTGGCGCAAGGGCCTGGGCGGGCCGTACCCGGCGCCCTGGCTGGTGAAAATGGCCGACGCAATGGGCCTGGGCTTCTGTTTTGGCGACGACAGCCACGGCCCCGCCGATGTCGGCGCGGGGATCGAGGACGCGCGGGAGTACCTGCTTCAGCACGGCGTGCGGCGCATCCGGCGCTTGAATCGGGAAGGCTCGCGTCTGGTCAAAGAGTGGGTGACGCTGTGAAGTCCTGTACAAAGACCCAGTCAGGCGGTGATTTTCGCCCTGAAGGGGCGCCGCGGAAATCAGCCCCGGGCTTCAGCCCGGGGAAACAAGTGCGCTGCGACCGCAACCCAACCTGAATCTGGCGCGAGCTGGTGGCCTGCCCTGACCGCAGCACCGTCCGGCCCAGGCGCCGGTCTACGCATTGGCGGAGTTGATGCTGCGGCCGGAGGTGCTGACGGGGTGGTTGTGGCGGGCTTGGCTG
>CAYOPA010000074.1:0-6692 GCA_964405625.1 uncultured Bryobacterales bacterium | reverse complement strand
CCCCGCCGATCTCAATCTTCGACCGCACCGTCCACTAGCGGACCCACCGCCAAGTCCTCGTCCAAAAGGGGCCAATGGATACCGTAGCCGGAGGGGGTGAGCTCAAAGTGCGAGCGCTGAACGGCAGTGGCGCCGGCAAGTGCGGACGAGCAATCCCGCCAGGGGATTCGATATCGTTTGCCGGACACTTCGAGGACGAGCGCATCCCGAGTCGCTCGCGCCTTCGACGCCACAATTGGTTTGGCCTCAATCGCCACGGCTCACCTCTTCATGTGCGCGTCCCAAGCTTCCACTATGGCATCGAACTGGCTGTACACAACTCTGCGCACCTCATTTGTCAGTCGAGGGCTCATGTTGAAGGCAACGGCCTCTTCGATCTCGAAACCGGAGCGATCGAGCCAGTATTTGCATTCGGCGTCTCCCTTCCTTGCATGCACGTGCAGCGGTTCATCTCGTTCATTGGAGTAGAAGTAAAGCCGCCATCCCCGAACGATCGCCACCGTGGGCGCGCTAGTGCGTATACGATCTCGCTTCCGCCAAGTGCTATCGTCTAGCTCGACCGTGAAGCCCGCCCTGCTGTTGCTCCCGCTGCTGCTCGCACCCTCCGCCTTCGGCGCGCTTGACTGGCGCGAGCTGCCGCCCCTGCCCGAGCCGCTCGGCGTCGCAGGGCCCTTCGTCGCGGTCGAAAAAGAAACCCTGATCGTCGCCGGCGGGGCGAATTTCGAAACCTCCCCTTTTCAGGGCGGGACCAAGCGCTGGATCGACCGGGCCTTCGCCCTGGAGCCGGGCGCCGCGAGCTGGCGCGAGCTCGACCCGCTGCCGTACCCGCTGGGATACGGCGCCTCGGTCCAAACGCCCGGCGGCGCGCTGTGGATCGGGGGTTCGGAGGCACAACGCCATCACGCCAACGTACTGAGGGTGCGCTACGAGCAGGGGACGCTGTCGTTCGCACAATTGCCCGCACTGCCCGCGCCCTGCGCCAACCACGGAGCGGCGCTGTTGGGGACTGCCGTCTATGTGGTCTGCGGACAGGCGTCCCCCGGTTCCACCCAGGCCGAGAAGCGGTTCTGGCGCGCGGCGCTGGCCGACCTTGAAAACCCGGTCACCCTGCCCGTCTGGCAGGAGCTGGAGCCCTGGCCGGGCCCCGCGCGCATCCTGCCGGTCGTCGTCGCCCAAGACGGCGCATTGTTCCTCTTCAGCGGCGCCGAGTTGACGCCCGACGGACGGCGCGTCCTCACCGACGGCTACCGATTCATTCCCGGCAGGGGCTGGCGAGAAGTCGCCGGACCGCCGACGCCGTTGGTCGCCGCCTCCGCCGTCGCCCGCGGCCCGGGCCACATCCTGGTTTTTGGCGGCGACGACGGCTCGCTGTTCAACCGCAACGACTCCCTCGGCGACGACCACCCCGGCTTCCCCCGCTCGGTTTGGGCGTATCACGCCATCACCGACACCTGGACCCGCCATGCGGACGCCCCGTTCGGCCACGTCACCACGACGGCGGCGAGCTGGCAGGGCGGCGTGGTCGTTCCCAGCGGCGAAGACCGGCCCGGGCATCGCTCGCCGCGCGTCTTCCTCGGCGCGCCCGGTCCGGTGCAAACGGGCTTTTCCACGCTGGACTACGCGGCGTTGGTTTTGTACCTACTGGCGCTGGTCGCCATCGGCGTGTATTTCTCCCGCCGCGAGAGCACGACCGGAGACTTCTTCCTGGCCGGCCGCCGCATCCCCTGGTGGGCTGCCGGGCTGAGCATCTACGGCACGCAGCTCAGCTCGATCAGCTTTATCGCCATTCCGGCCAAGGTTTTCGCCACCGACTGGGTCTATCTGCTGGTGCAGCTTTCGATTGTGCTGGTGGCGTTTCCGACGGCGTGGCTCTACCTGCCCTTCTTCCGGCGGCTGAACGTGACCACGGCCTACGAGTATCTGGAAGCCCGCTTCAACGTCGCCGTGCGGCTGTTCGCCAGCGCCAGCTTTATTCTGTTCCAGGTGGGGCGCATGGCGATCGTGCTGTTCTTGCCGGCCATCGCGTTGACCACCGTCACCGGCATCGACGTCTTCGTCTGCATTCTGGCGATGGGCGTGCTTGCCACGATCTACACGGCCCTGGGCGGCGTGGAGGCGGTGATCTGGACCGACGTGTTGCAGGTCTTCGTGCTGCTGGGCGGCGCGCTGCTGAGCCTGGTTCTGATTCTGGGCAGGCTCGACGGCGGCCTGGGCGAGCTGATCGAGAGCGGGGCCGGGGCCGGCAAATTCCACGTCTTCAACTGGGATTGGGACTACACCACGACGGCCGTATGGGTGGTGCTGATCGGCAATTTTTTCAACAACCTGGTGCCGTATACCTCCGATCAGGCGGTGGTGCAGCGCTACCTGACCACGCCCGACGAAGCGTCAGCGCGCAAGAGCATCTTCGTCAACGCCGCCATGCTGATCCCCTCCACGCTAATCCTGTTCACGCTCGGGACGGCCCTCTGGGCCTTCTACGGCATGCGGCCGGAGTTGCTGAACCCCGAGCTGCCGGCTGACGCGGTGTTTCCGCTGTTCATCTCGCAACAGTTGCCGACGGGCTTGGCCGGGCTGGTGGTCGCGGGAGTTTTCGCCGCCTCGATGTCGACGCTCGACAGCAGCCTGAACAGCGTCGCCGCTGCCATCACCACCGATTTTTACGGCCGCTTCAAGCCCAATGTCGCCGACGCCTCCAAGCTGCGCCTGGCGCGTTGGTTGACGGTGGTTTTTGGGACGCTGGCGACCGGTGTGGCCATGGCTTTGGCCGCGTCCAATGTCGGCTCGCTGTGGGACGCCTTTCAAGCCACGATGGGTTTGTTCGGCGGCGCGCTGGCGGGGCTGTTCGCGCTGGGGATCTTCACACGCCGAGCGAACGGCGCCGGGGCCCTGGTTGGCGCACTGGCGAGCGTCGCCGTGCTGGCTTGGGTACAGCAGAATTCGCCGGCGCACTTCTTTTTGTACGGGATGATCGGCGTATTGACATGCGTGGCGGTCGGCTACTTGAGCAGCTTGGTGTTGCCGGGCGACAAGCGCGACCTGGCCGGGCTGACGCTGTATAGGATGCAACGCCGTCGATAAGCGACGACGCGGCTGGGCTGGTCGGCAAGCTAGTAGGGCCGGGCATTCCCGCCCGGCCGTCGCCAGACATCCATGAGAGGTGTTTATCAAGCGAGGAGGAGGTTAGGATGCAGCGATTGAGGCCCCCTTGGGGGCCAAGGGGTGATTAGGGCGGAGGGTGATTGGGGCGGAGGGTGATTGGGGCGGAGGGTGATTGGGGCGGAGAAGGAGGCTTGCCTGGACTTGCCCGGAGGATCTTGAGTGGAGGCGCAGTCGCGGCCTCGGCCGACCGCCGCAGCGTCGTACCATCAAAGGTCAGTCATGACAGCCCAACCAAAGCCCCGCGTCGCCATCGCGGGCATGCTCCACGAATCCAACACCTTCTCCTCCGAGCCCACTGACATTCCGGCGTTCCAGGGACACGGCCTAGCCCTGGGCAACGCCATCTTCGATGAATACTCGACAGCCGCCCACGAAGTCGGCGGTTTTATCGAAGGCGGCCGCAAGCACGGCTTTGAGCTGATCCCAACCGCCGTCGGCAACGCCACCCCGTCCGGTACGGTCACCGACCGCGCGCTCGACATGGTCGTCGGCGAGATCATCGCCCGCCTCAAGGCCGCCGGACCGCTTGACGGCGTCCTGCTGGCGCTGCACGGCGCGATGGTCGTCGATAGCTACCCCGATGGCGACGCCGAGGTCCTGCGGCGACTGCGCCAAGCCCTGGGCGACGAGCTGCCCATCGTCGTCACCCACGACGCCCACGCCAACGTCGCCCCCGTCGAGATCGAGCTCTGCACCGCCTTGGTGATCTACAAGGAAGTGCCCCACACCGACCAGCGCGAGCGCGGCCTGCACGCCGCCGACATCCTGGCGAAAATCCTCTACGACGGCGCCAAACCGACCCAGGCGATCGAGAAACCGCCGATGGTTTACAACATCGTCTGGCACAACACCACCCGCGAGCCGATGCTGTCGCTGGTGAACGAGGCCCGCCGGCTGGAAAAGGAAAACCCAACGATCCTGGGCGTGAGCGTGCCGGTCGGCTACCAGTACGCCGACGCGCCGCAGATGGGGCCGAGCGTGGTCGTCGTCACCGACAACGACCCCGAGCTGGCCAGCGGCGAAGCCAAGCGGTTGGCGGAGATGATGTACGCCCACCGCCTGGTGATGAAGCTCGATTTGCCCGAGCCCGCCGAGGCCGTCCGGCTGGCGACGGAGTCGAAGGAAACGCCGGTGGTGCTGGTGGAGCTCGGCGATAACGTCGGGGGCGGCTCGGCGGCGGACGCGACGTTCCTGCTTGCCGAGCTGGTGAAGCAAAAAGCGACCGGCTGGGTGGTCGCCCTCTGCGACCGCGCGGCGGTGGAGATGGCGCTCAAGGCCGGCGTCAACGGCGCCTTTGACGCCGAGGTCGGCGGCAAGGTCGACAAGCTGCACGGCGAGCCGGTGCGGATCACCGGCCAGGTCAAGCTGATCTATGACGGCAAATACGTCGAGCCGGCGGTGCGTCACGGCGGGCGCCGCTACCAGGACCAGGGCGTCTCGGCGGTGATTGAGTGCGAGGGCTCCACGCGCGACGAGCCGAACCTGGTCCTGCTCACCACCGAGCGCCACATGCCGTTCAGCCTGGGGCAGCTCACCTCGGCCGGGATTGACGCGGCCCGCCAACGCATTCTAGTGGTCAAGGCCGCCGTCGCCTTCCGCGCCGCCTACGAGCCCATCGCCGGGAAAATCATAGAGGTCGACACCGGCGGCCTGACGGCGGTGAACCCGGCGCGGTTTGACTACAAGCGGGTACGGCCGGGTCTGGCAGGGATGGAATTGAGATAGTAGGGCCGGGCATTCCTGCCCGGCCGCCGACGGACACGAATGTCCGTCGCTACTGGCCGAACGCCTTGGCGTATTCCTGCTTGAGGTATGCGTAGTCTCGCTCGACCGCCTCAATGGTCTTCTCGTGGCGGGCCGCTTCGGTGGGACCGTCGATCTCGTACTCCACGTGCAGTGTGATCGGCCCCGAAAAATTTGCGTCGGCGAGCATCTGGAAAAACTTCGGGTAGTTGACCATCCCCTGTCCGAGCGGACACATCTTGGCGTCCCACTTGCCGCCCAATTTTTCCCAGTAGAAGTCCTTGCAGGCGACCATGTTTAGCCGCGGCGCCACGCGCTGGAAGCTGATCTCCCAGCCGGCCTTGCCGCCCTCGATGGTGGCGTGGCAGGGATCGAAGTAAAAGCCCACGGTCGCCGGGTTTACATCCTGGAGCAGCAGCCAACTGTCCCAGACCGCCGCGCCGACGTAGGGGCCGGAGTGGTTGTGGAAACCGCCCTGGATCTTCGCATGGGCGGCCAGCGCCGCCATGCTGTCGAGCTGCGGCTGGACGGCCTCGTGCTCCTCAACGAGGTTTTTCAGGTTCTTGTAGCGGTAGTAGCCGAGCTTGAAGAACGGCACGCCGAGCTTCGCCGCCGTGTAGAGCGTGGGACGCGCGGCCGGGTCGGAGCTCGACAGCAGCCCGGTGGTAATCATCGGGACGCCGACGCCCTCGGCGGCCAGCGCCGCATGCGCCTTGGGCAGGTCGCGTTCGACGTTTTCCGGCAAAACGTGGCCGCCGGGACGCACCGTCAGGTCGACGCCGGGAAAGCCCATGCTCTTGAGCGCCTTGGCCATCTCCGCGTAGCCCAGATGCGGCAGATGCTTGGAAAACAGGCACAGCGTCGGCTTTTTGGCCGGAGCGGCGGAAGCGGCGGCGGCGAGCGCGGCTCCGGCGAGAATCTGGCGGCGAGTGTAGTGCGGCATGGCGAAGTCATTGTAAGGCCGGAAGAGGGGGAAGGGGCGGGCTCCCGCCCGCCCCTTCCCCCTCGGGCGTGGTTTCGGGCGGCGCGTCGGAGGGTGCGGTCGCGTCCGGCCCGGGCGCTGGTTGCATTTGGTCCAAGTAACGGCGCAGGATGGCTTGTTCGATGGCGCCCTGCCGCCCGACCGGGGCCGGCGTGCGTACCAGGATGGAAACCTTGTCCGGGTCGGTGATTTGCAGCAGCGTGCGCGGCTGCACCGGCAAGCCGTTGAGGCCGTGGCTGCGCTCCAGGGCCTCCATGTAGTCGCGCGCTTCGTCCAAGAACAGCGCGCTCTCGGCTTGCGCCGCCTCCAGCAGCAGCATTCAGCCCGGCTGCGTACATCTTGAGCCCGACGGCAAGGGTGTGGCCATTGCCATCACCAAGGCACTGGAGATGGCAGGCATCGGCCCCGAACAGATCGATCTGATCATCCCCGCAGGCACGGGCATTGCCCCCGACGACAAGGCGGAGGCCGCGGCGCTCAAGAGCGTCTTTGGCCAGGCCCTTAAGAATATTACCGTCTGGCCTATCAAGAGCATGACCTCGCACACAGGGGCCGCGGCGGGCGCGCTGGACCTGATCGCGGCGGTGCAGGCGATGCAGCAGGCCCAGGTCGGTCCGGCGGTGAATTTCAGCTCCCCTGCCGATGGTTGCGACTTGAACATCCCCGTGCAGGCACAGAAAAAAGAAATCCGCCACGCGCTGGTCTGCGGCTATTCCTTCGGCGGCCAGACCGCGGCGCTGGTGATCAGGCAGTATAAGGACACGTCGAAATGAAGCATCGTGTTGTAATCACAGGAATGGGCATT
>CAYOPA010000073.1:1484-15204 GCA_964405625.1 uncultured Bryobacterales bacterium | reverse complement strand
CGGGCGATCGGTCAAGGGCCTCGACCTGGGGGTCGAGGCGGCAGGCGTGGGCGCCGGCGCCACTTGTCCGCCGCGGGTTTAACCAAGATGCAGGGTTTTGGGCGGGCTGACGCCCGCCCCTACGCGCCCGCCGGGTCGTCGTCGATCAGGCGCCGCTGGATGCCGGCGTAGGCGTCGATACGGCGGTCGCGCAAAAAAGGCCAGCCGCGGCGGGTCTCCTCGATGCGCCGGAAGTCGCACTCCACGACCAGCGTCTGCTCCTCCGAGCCCGCCTGCCCGATGACGTCGCCCAACGGGCCGCAGACGAACGACTCGCCGAAAAATTCGATCCCCTGATAATCCGCCGGCTTCGAAGCAGAGCCTTCCAGAGGCTTCTCCACGCCGACTCGGTTGACCGCCGCCACGAACAGGCCGTTGGCGATGGCGTGCGAGCGCTGGATCGTCTTCCATGCTTCACGCTGGCGCTCGCCCCAGACGGCTTTTTCGGCCGGGTGCCAGCCGATCGCCGTCGGATAGACCAGCAACTGCGCGCCGCGCAGCGCCGCCAGCCGGGCGGCTTCGGGATACCACTGGTCCCAGCACACCAGCGGCGCGACGCGTCCAAAGCGCGTGTCAAATGCCCGAAACCCCAGATCCCCGGGCGTGAAGTAGTATTTCTCGTAGTAAAGCGGATCGTCGGGAATGTGCATCTTGCGATACAACCCCAGCAGCGCGCCGTCGGCGTCAAAAACAACCGCTGTGTTGTGATAAACGCCCGGCGCACGTTTTTCAAACAGCGAGCCGACGATCACCACGCCCAGCTCTGCCGCCAGCGCCGACAGCGCCTGGGTGGAAGGCCCCGGGATCGGCTCGGCGAGGTCAAACAGCTCGGCGTTCTCCTCCTGGCAGAAGTACAGCGAGCGAAACAGCTCTTGCAGGCAGACGATCTGTGCGCCCCGGGCGGCGGCCTCGCGGACGCGGTCGCCGGCTTTCACGAGATTCCGCTCGGGATCGTCCGAGCAGGACATTTGGATCAGGCCGACGACGGCTCGTTCAATACCGGGCATGGCGATGGCGGGCATAGTGCATGCCCATGATTCCACTCGCCGCGGGCGCGGTCAACCCGGCGCTGATCGGTGCTGGCGGTAATCAGACTGCCCGCGACGCGGCTTCCGCGGCCGCCCCGCGCGCTTCCTCCGCGGTTGAGTCCGTGGCCGAGTCGGTTGACTCCGGGCCTGGGTCTCGGGCCCGCAGGAGCTCATTGACGATCTCCAGCAACCGCTCTTGCGGGAACTGCAGCGGCAGCACCCCTTCGGCGCCGGCGTCGCGGGCGCGAGCCAGCACGACGCCGGGCGATTCCATGGCGCTGCCGCCGGAAAGCGCCAAGACGGGCGGCGACGACGGCCGGCGACGCAGGCCGCGAATCAGATCGGCGCCGCTGTCCCCGGCCAGATTCACGTCGGCAATCACCAAGTCCACGGGCTCGCCGTCGAGGATTCTGGCGGCGTCGTTGGTTGTGCCGACGGTGACCGTCTCATAGCCCTCGCGTCGCAGCGCGCTTTCAATGCTGCTTGCCAGTCCAGGCTCGCCGTCCGCGATCAGGATGCGAGGCTGCCTGGAGGCCGATTTCTTGCGCGCGGGAATGGCGAACCAGAACATCGATCCCTCGCCCGGAGTCGACTCCACCCCGATCCGGCCGCCGTGTTTCTTCACGATCCGGCGGCAGGTGGCCAAGCCGATCCCAGAGCCCTCGAAGCGTTTCCGGGAATGGAGCCTTTGGAACGGCTCGAAGATCATCGATGTCTTGTCCGACGGGACGCCGATGCCGTTGTCGTGGACCTGGATGACGCACTCGCTCTCTTCCAGGGCGCCGGTGACCTCGACGCGCGGGCGCTGTTCGCAGAACTTGATGGCATTGGCCACCAGATTCTGCAGCAGTTGGGTCAGCGCGGGCTCATCGCCCATCGCCAGCGGCAGCGGGTTGACCAAAACCTCGGCGGAACGCTGCCGGATCAGCTCGCTCAACGAGGTCAACACATTGTCCATCACGCGGTTGAGGTCGACCGGCTGGCGTTGCGTCTGCGCCCGGCCGGCGCGCGCGTAGCTGAGCAGCGATTCGATCATCTGCGACATCCGCACCGTCATCCTGACGGCCGTGTCCACAAACTCGCGGCCCGAGGCGTCCAAGTTGGCGCCGTAGAAGTCGCGGATCAGCTCGATATTCCCCTTCACGGCGCACAGCGGCTGCTGCAAGTCGTGCGCGACCACGGAAACGAATTCCACGAGCTCCTGCCGCTGGTCTTCCAGCAGGCGTTCCTGCTCGGCGATCTTCATGGCGCTTTCGATGGCTTGTTTGAGGGACTTGGAGGTCAGCGACGATTTGACTTGGTAGCCCTGCGCCCCGCGGCGCATCGCCTCGATCGCCACGTATTCGTTGCCTTCGCCGGTGACGAAGACGACCGGGATGCTGGGGTAGGCCTCGCGAATGCTCGACAGGACGCTGAGCCCGTCGGTGGCGCCGAGGCGATAATCCAGCAGCACGCAGTGCGCCCCATTCTCGGCGAGCTCAGCTAAACCGGCTTCCGGCGTCTGTTTCGCGATCAGCTCGACATCGAAATTCTGAACCCGGCCCAACAGCCGAGAGACGACCACGATATCGGCGGGGTCGTCCTCTATGTGCAGCACGCGATACGACTGGCCTGCCATCGGGGGGCTCCGACAGGCATATCGACCGCCTTCGATCGTCGCTGTAGCCGGATTCTCCCGCACGCGCCCGTCAGCGCCGCGACAGGCGGTAAGCCAGCGCGCCGCCCGCGATGGTGAGCAGGCTCCACACCGCTTCCCAGCTTCGATCCAGCGCAAAGTAGACGAACACCAGCAGGTTGACGGCGATGTACAGCGCCGGCAGCAACGGCCATCCGAAGCTCACCCAGCGCAGCGGCTTCCAGCCGGGCCGCCGACGAAAGACGAACAGTCCCATCACGGCCAGCGCGCTGAACATCCAGAGGGTAAATCCAACGTAGTAGAGCAGGCTTTCGAAGACTCCGGTCAGGATCAGCGCGCAGCAGCAAACCCCTTGCGCCAGCACCGCCGCCCACGGGCTGCGCCAGCGCGGGTGCACCTTGGCCGCAAATCCAAAAAACGCTCCTTCCTTGGCCATCGCATAGTAAACGCGCGGGCCGATGATGCACATGGCGTTCACCGTCGCCAGCAGCGACAGCGCCATCGCCCCCGCAAACAGCGCTCCGCCCCGTTCGCCGAACAGGGCCCCGGCGGCGTGGGCGCCGACCGCCACCTTGCCCTTGAGCTCTTCGAGCGGGCTGGCGTAGATGTAGAGCGCGTTCAAGGCGCCGTAGAAAACGGCCACCAGCGCCGTCCCTAGCAACAGCGAGCGCGGCAAGGTCTTTTCCGGCTCGCGCACCTCTTCGGCCACGTAAACGGCCGCGTTCCAGCCGCTGTAGCCGAAATAGACAAACACCAGGCTCAGGGCGAACTGCGCCGGGATCGTTGTGGTGGAAGTGCGCGCGGCGGTCTGGGTGAAGTGGCCCCAGTCGCCGTCGCCGATCGCGAATCCCAAGCCGAGCAAGGCGGCCAACACGATCAGCTTGAGCGCCGTCAGCGAATTCTGAAGCTTGGCGACCTCACTCACGTTCAGCATATTCAGCAGGGTCAGAGCCGCCACCACGGCGCAGGCGAGCCACTGGCCGGCGCCGTGGTACACCGTTAGCGGTCCCAGGCTGAGAGCTGTGGCTGCCTGCGGGTCCAAGCCCGGCGAGAAATAGCCGAGGTAGGCCGAGATCCCCAGCGCGGCCACGGCGATCGGCGCGGAGAAGCCCGCGAAAAAGCTCACCCAGCCGTCAATAAAGCCCCACGCCGGCCCCCAGGCCTCGCTCAGATAAACGTACTCCCCGCCCGAGCGCGGAAAGTTCACGGCGAGCTCGGAATAACAAATGGCGCCGACGAAGGCCAGCGCCGCTCCCGCGGCCCAGATGCCGATCACCAGCGAAGGCGTTCCCAGATCGCCGGCCAGAAACCCGGTGGTCGTGAAGATCCCTGTGCCGATCATGTTGGAGACCACAATGGCCGTGCAACTGACCAGGCCCAGTCGTCGCGAAAGTCCGGTTTCCGGCATCTTGGTAGAATTCAAGCGCTATGCAAGCAGGCGAATTGAAACGCGGGGCGCTGCTGCTTTTTGCGGCGGCGCTGATCCTGGCCCATTCTAGCGGAGCGGTCTGGGCGCAGGTCTCTGAGGAAAACACCCGACAAGCGGCCGAAAGAGAGAGGGAGGCGATGGTACGTGACCAGATCGAAGCTCGCGGTATTCTCGATCGTCGGGTTCTGGCGGCCATGCGGGCCGTGCCTCGGGACCAGTTCGTGCCCGCCGAGCTCGCCGACGAAGCCCACTCCGACTACCCTCTGCCCATCGGCTATCGCCAGACCATCTCGCAGCCCTACATCGTCGCCTACATGAGCGCCCTGTTGCAGGTTTCTCGCAAGCAACGCGTGCTGGAAATCGGGGCGGGCTCGGGCTACCAGGCGGCCGTTCTCGGCAAGCTGGCGAAAGAGGTCTTTACGATCGAGCGCATCGAGCCGCTGGCCGAGCGGGCCAAGGCCAAGCTGGCGGAGCTCGGTTATGACAACGTCCACGTTCGCTTCGGCGACGGCTACCTGGGCTGGCCCGAGGAAGCGCCGTTTGACCGCATCTTGGTGACCGCCGCTCCGCCCGAAATCCCAGCCGCGCTGATCGAACAGCTCGCCCCGGACGGTCGATTGGTGGCGCCGGTCGGCGCCGTGACCGACTTGCAGCGCTTGGTGATCATTGAGAAAGACAAGCGCGGAGTTGTAAGCCGCCGCGAGGACGTGGGGGTGCGGTTCGTGCCGATGCTCGAGAAGACCGAACCCGCACCTTAGCCGTGCTCGGCCTCCGCCGCCTGGCGGTTCTTCCGCTCCCCGTTCTCCTTTCTGCCGGGCGTGACGCTAATCAGGATCTGGCCGGGCTTGGGCCGAACCGACTCGCCGTCCTGGACGATCTGCAACTTTCTTTCCTCGTCCTTGATGGAGATCAGGAACAGCGGAACAAGCTCGTCGCCGTACTCGTGTTTGAGGTCGTCGAAGCTGAATCGCTCGGTGATCTGGGTTGTCTTGACCTCGGCGCCATTGGCGAACATGCGGTCCAGATTTTCAAAGGTCGCCTTCGTGGAGAACAGGCGGCGGCCCTGCAGGTGTTGCGGTTCGACGGCGTCGCGGTCGGTGTCCTTTTGCGGCGAAAGCTGGAAGACGTTGCGGCGCCCGAAAATGTCCTTGAAGTGGACCGCCGCCAGCGAGTTGGCTTCCGTGTTCGAGGTGACGCCGCAGAGCTTGCCTATGCCGTACAGGCTGATATTGTCGAGGACTTGGCGGGAGAAGATCGAACCGTAGTAGACCGGCAATCCTTCCATCCGAGCCGCCGAGAAGTTGGCGCGCATGGAGTCGACGAGCGCCGTCTTTACGCCTTGCTCCTGCAGGGCCTTGGCCATCTCGCGGGCCCAACCGTGGGCGCCGACAAAGAGCACGCCCTGCGGGCTGGGCTCGGCCAATCCCAGTCGTTTGGCCAACGGAAACGCAGCCAAGCCGTAGAGCGCCACCGTACCGATGATGACGATAAACGTAACCGGCACGAGCTGGGACGCGCCCTCGACCCCCTGCTCGGCCAGCCGCGAGGCGAACACCGACGAGACGGCGGCCGCCACGATCCCGCGCGGCGCCATGCACGCCAAAAAGATGCGCTCCTCGTGGGACAGCTTTGAGCCCAAGCACGACGCCCACGCCGCCAGGGGTCGCGCCAACACGACCAGGACCAGCACGAAGACCACGCTCCGAGGGGCGACGGCGAGCAGCTCCGCGGCTTCCAGCCTCGCGGCAAGTAGCAGGAACAACGTGGAGATGATCAGCAGCCGCAGGTTCTCCTTGAACTCGACGATGTGTTTGACGGCGATCTTCTTTTGATTGGCCAGCGCCACGCCCATTACTGTTGTCGCCAGCAGGCCGGATTCGGGCTGCAGCTCGTTGGACAGCACGAACGCTCCCACTACCATCGCCGTGGAGAACGCGTTGTCGAGCGCCTCGGGAACAAAGTGAAACCGCAGAAACAGCAGAATCATGCCGGCGCCGCCCATGCCGACGCCCAAACCGATCAGGATGGAGTACAGGAACTCCCGGGGCGCCTCGTCGCCGGAGAAATCAACCGCCACGATTGCCTTGAAGACCAGCACGGCCAGGATGGCGCCGATCGGGTCGATGAGAATGCCTTCCCACTTGATGGTGTTGCGCACCCGCGTGGTCGGGCGCACATGCAGCAGCAAGGGAATCACGACCGTCGGCCCGGTGACGACCAGCACCGCGCCCAGCAGGATCGCCAGCGGCATACTTAGGCCGAGGATCAGCCAGGCCGCCAGAGCGCCGACGGCCCAGGTGATCACGGTTCCGATTGAGATCAGGTTCCGCACCACGCCGCCGATGCCGCTGAGCTCGCGAAAGCTCAGGCTGAGGCCACCCTCGAAGAGGATCAGCGAGACTGACAGCGACACAAACGGCAGCAGCAGGTCGCCGAACAAGGCGTCAGGATCAAGCCAGCCCAACCCCGGACCGGCCGCGATTCCGAAGATCAGAAGCAAGAGAATAGACGGCAGGTTCAGCATCCAGGCCACCCAGCGCGCCAGAAAGCCCAGGATGAAGACCAGCGCCAGCCCGACTACGTAGTGCTCTTCCACGTTGAAATCGCTCCGCTACAAAACTAGCAGGTACGGGCAGCCTATACTTGTGGCGATGCGGGTGGCTGAAACACGACTGCGCGCTCGGTACCAGGAGACCGACCAGATGGGCGTAATCTACTACGCCAACTATCTGGTCTGGATGGAGGTGGCGCGGGTGGACCTGTGTCGCGAGCTCGGGTTCCGTTACCGCGACATGGAAGAGGAGACCGGCACGGTGCTCGCCGTCAGCGAAGCGCATTGCCGTTACCGCCATCCGGCCCGCTACGACGACGAGATCCTCATCGAGACCTCGCTGGGCGAGGTCCGCTCGCGCGGCGTGCGCTTCTCCTATCGGATGCGCCGCGCCGACGACGATCGGCTGCTGGCCGAGGGCGAAACCGACCACATCTTTCTGAACCGCGAAGGCCGGCCGGTAAGAATCCCGGAGAGCTACCGCCACTTCTTCGACCAGTGAAGCCGATCCTGGCCCTATTGCTGGCGACCGTGACCGCGACATCCCTCGCCGCCGGAG
The DNA here is from genome assembly GCA_964405625.1 of uncultured Bryobacterales bacterium. Taxonomy (GTDB): domain Bacteria; phylum Acidobacteriota; class Terriglobia; order Bryobacterales; family UBA6623; genus RI-231. The sequence goes on along the minus strand of CAYOPA010000073.1, from coordinate 7,962 downwards.
AGCTCGCGCGCCGCCGCGAGCTGACGCTGGACCGCGTGCTGGCGGGCGGACCGCCTCGATTTGACCTCGATTTCCTGCTCGCCGACCTGATTCCGGCGCCCGGCAGACGCTTCACGGAGTTCAGCGGCGATCTCTCCGGCCGCTATTTGGAAGCGCTGGCGGCGGCCGGGCTGCTGGAGCGGGCGGCGCCGCTGCGGCTGCGCGCCCTGGAGCTCCAACGCCCAGACGGAGGCTTCGGCCGCCCGCTGTCGTCCGGGCGAATGGTCGATGACGACATGGCGAGGGCCTGGGGACACGGCCGTCTGTTGGTCGGCCTGCTGGATTCCTGGGGGGCTGATGGCGACGCGGAGACGCTGGAGGCGGCGCGCCGGCTGGGCGATTTCTTGGTCGCCGCGGCCCCGCGCTTCCTGGATGCGGGCGTCGTCGAGGAGTTTTCCGAAGGCCGTCTGGCCCACGGCTACATCTGCTGGACGCAGAACTTGGAGGGACTGGTGGAGCTCCACCGGGCGACCGGAGAGCCGGCTTATCTGGAGCTTTCCCGCGAGATCGCCGAGCGCATCAGCCGTCGTCCGGGGCAGCACAGCCATGGCTGGCTGACGTCGTTGCGGGGGCTGGTCGCGCTGGCGGAAGCGACCGGCGAAGAGCGCTATCTGCGCCGGGCTGAATCGGATTGGGAGGCGTTCACGGCTTCGGAGAACGTGCTGCTTACCGGGACCATCCCAGAATACTTCGCCCCCGGGGTCGCCCGCGACGAAGGCTGCTCGCAGGCTGACTGGGTGCGGTTGAATCTGGAGCTATGGCGGCGCACCGGCAAGTCTCGCTACATCGATATGGCCGAGCGTGCGCTGTTCAACGCCCTTTTCCTGAATCAATTCGCCAACGGAGATTTCGGTCACGTACAGCTTGCCGCCGACGGATTGGCGCACGGGACCAGCCGCGCCTGGTGGTGCTGCACGCTGCACGGGCTACGCGCTTTTTCGGCGATTGACGGCTACGTCTTTGAGCCAACGCACCGCGGGCCTCGGTATGTCTTGCCGGTCGACGGCGAGCTTCGCGGTGAAGCCTTGAGCCTCCGCGCTGACGCCGAGCTGGCGCTGGAGGCGGCCGTGCGATTTGAGGTCCTGGCGGCGGGCGATGCGCCGGTTCGGTTGGAGATCCGCCGCCCGTCGTGGAGCGGGCCGCTGGAAACGGACCTTGGCGGCGAAAGTGAGGACGGCGGGCTGGTCCTGGAGCGGGTCTGGCGCACGGGGGAAAGGTTCACCGTCCGCTACGCGCCGCTGGAGCGCCGGGAGGCGGGCTCGCTATTTGTCGGCCCTTGGCTGCTGGCGGCTTCCGAGGCGGCTTCGCCGCATTTTTTTGACGAGCCGCACGAGCACAACCGCATCGCCTGGGAGAGCGTGGCGTCCGCCGACCGGCCGTCGCGTCGAAGCGTCGGTTTTGTGCCGGCCGGCTACCCCGAACAAGAACAGACGCTGGTCTTGCGTCCGGCGGCCGAGCGGTTGGAGCTACCCGACGGGTTGCGCTGGCAGTGGTCCTTCCGGCAAGAACGCGGCCGCATCGAACGCACGGCTGAGCGCGTCGCGGAGCAGTCGCGCGGCCGCATGGGGCCGTTTCTCGGCGGCTTGTTGTTGGGCCTGCTGGCGGCTTGGTTCTTGTTGCGAAAACGGCGATAAACGCTGGGCGTCCAACTCTTCGGTTTGAGCCCTAAACGAGGACAGGCATAGGCGGCTTCGCCCGGGGCGCTCAGCATAAAGCCTGATGGCTCGGCGACTTAGGCGCTGCTAGCATCCTAAGCAGCATGAGCGCCGCCAGCGTCTTTCAAACTGCAAGTAGTCAAGCGCGCGAGCGTAGCGCCGACGGCCGCTTTTCCCCAAGATGTCCTGAGCGCGTGGACGAGTTGGGTGTGCCTCAAACCACCCTCGTCAGCTTGATGCTGAAGATGATTTTGCTGGAGGGCGAGACTCAGCTCAGCCAGCTTTCGTTCCGGCTGAAGCTCCATCCCGGCGTAACCTCGCAGGTTTTTCAGTATCTGCGTAAGGAGCAGCTCGTTGAGGTCAAGGGCATGCAGGGCAACGACTATGTCCTGACCCTGTCGCAGGCCGGCCGCTCACTGGCGCAGGAACGCTATCGCATTTCGCAGTATGTCGGTCCGGCGCCGGTGTCGCTCGACGACTACAGCGACGCCGTGCGGGCCCAGACGGCGCGGCATCAGATTAACCGCACGCGCCTGCGCGAAGTCTTCCACGACATCGTGCTGACCGATGAGACGCTGGATCAGCTCGGCCCAGCCGTGCTCTCCAACTCGCAGATCTTCCTCTACGGCTCCACCGGTAACGGCAAAACGTCCATCGCCGAGCGGCTGGTGCGGATCTTCAAGGACGAGATCTTCCTGCCCTACGCCGTGGAGGTGGAAGGCCAGACGATCAACATTTACGACTCGGTCGTGCATAATGCGCTGGAGCCGGTAGAGGGCGCCGACCCGCGCTGGCTGCGTTGCCGCCGGCCTTGCGTGGCGGTGGGCGGCGAGATGGTGCAGGAGATGCTGGAGCTCCAGTTCGAGACCTCGCTGGGCTACTACACCGCGCCGCTGCAGATGAAGGCCAACAACGGGCTGTTCATCATCGACGACTTCGGCCGCCAGATGATCAACCCGCGCGACCTGCTCAACCGCTGGATCGTGCCCCTGGATCGCGGCGTGGATTTTTTGACATTGCGCACCGGTGTGAAGATCCCCGTGCCATTTGAGACGTTGGTCGTTTTTTCCACGAACCTCGATCCGCGGCAGCTAGCCGACGAGGCCTTCCTGCGCCGCATTCAGAACAAGGTGAAGATCGACTCGATCACCCCGCGCGTCTTTGACGAGATCCTGCGTCGCGTATGCGACGCCGAAGGGATTCGCTGGACGCGGGAGGCGTCGGAGTACGTTCGGCGACGGGTGCTCTCCGACGGCCGCTCGCAGGTGCTGCGCGCCTGCTACCCGCGCGACGTGGTGCTGATCGCCAAGAACATCGCCGATTACGAAGCGCGTCCGCCGAGGCTGGACGAAGCCGACATCGATCGCGCCATCAACCTCTACTTCGCGCGCTGACGGGCGCCCCCGAGCCTCACGCGGGTATCCGGTCCGGCGTCGAGCGGCGGTTCACGGACCGCAACGTTTCGACGACCTGCCCGTCGGCCTGCATTTGCTCCAGGCTCAGCGCCGCCCGGCGTCGCCAGTTGTCACGCTCGGTGGTAGTCCCAGGCGTATTTTGCTGCTCCGGCTCGCCCCACAGGTCTTCGAGTGTCACCAGCACGGCGCGGGCCGGTCCGGCGGCCATCTCCTCCAGCGCCGCGCGCAACACCAGGCCTCGTTCCTCGGCAACCTCGCAGCGTCGGGCCAAAGCCCCGCGCGTGCGGGCCCGGCCTTCGCGAACCCCGTCGGCCTGCTCCGGGGACAACAGCCCCAGCTCCACCTGATCGTCGGCGTCCTTGGCCTGCCACCAGCCCGCAAACGTCGGCGTATCGTGCGTGTTGACACTCGCCAGCGAGCTGGCCTTGGCGCCGCGCATCACCGGCTCCTCGCTGCTGAAGTCGAATTGCGCCACGTACATGCCGTCAATCGAGCGCTCCTCCATCCGCCGCTGGACGTACTTGGGCACGGTGCCCAAGTCCTCGCCGATGATCCAGGCCTGACGGCGCACCGACTCCTGGCAGATCGTGGCGTAGAGCTCCTCGGCAGGGTACTGTACGTAAGTCCCCTCATCGGCCGGCATGCCTTCGGGAATCCAATAGAGCCGATGCAGCGCCATGAAGTGGTCGATCCGCAGCACGCCCGCGTGGCGCAGGTGATGCCGCAGGCAGGCGCACCAATAGTCCAATCCTTGACCTCGCAGGGCGCCGGGGTGCAGCGGCGCAAAGCCCCAGTTCTGACCCTTCGTGAAAAAGCGGTCCGGCGGGGCGCCGCCAGCGACGCCGAGCGCGAAATCCGTCGGCCGCCGCCAGACGTCGAAGCCGCCCGAGTGCACCCCCAGCGGCAGATCCAGATACAGTCCCGGCTCGCCCAGAGAGCCCGCCAGATCAGCCAACTGGCGATCGGCCAGCCACTGCACGTAGAGGTGATAGTCGGCCCGGGCGCGGTCGTAGTCGCCTGGCTCGATGCGCCCGGCCCGCAGCCGCTTGGGCCAGCCCTCCCAGGTTTCGCCGCGTGTTTCGCCGACCGCCCGGAAGGCTGCGTAGCTTTCAAGCTCGGGGCGGGCTTCGACGAAGGAGGCCATCGACGCCAGCCGCTCCGGGTCGCTCAGCGCCTCGGTCAACAGCGCCTCAAAAACGCGCCGCCGGCCGCTCATCGCCGAGCGGTAGTCCACCAGCCGCCCGTCGGGCTGGGGGATGCGCTCAAAAGCGGCGCGGGCGGCCGCCGAGCGCTCCCACTCCGGGGTGCGGCGGGGGTCCACAAAGAGCTCGTTCCAGAACAGCCGGCTGACGGGCACGTAGGGGCTCGGCTCGAAGGGCTCGTCCAGGTAGGCCGCCAGCAGCGGCAGAGTTCCCGCCAGCGAGCCGCCCAGCGAGCGCACCCAGTCCGCCAGCGCGCGCAGGTCGGAGAAGTCGCCCATGCCGCGCGTCTGCTCGGTGTGCAAGGCGTAAAGCGGCAGAAAGACGCCCCAAGGCCGCATCGAACCCGGCGGCGTGTGGCAACCCGCCGGGGCCGAGATCACGACAGTTTTCGCCACAACTTCCGCCGTCTTTAGCGTGAGCCGGTGCATCCCCTGCGGCAGCGCGCTTGGCAGCCGCAGACGGGCCGAGACGTAGCGGCGACCGTCCAGCTCGGCCGCGCCGCGGACGGGCAGATTCTCCAGCCTTTCCTCCCAAGCGCGTTCGCGGCCGTCCTCCAACCGCAGGCAACAACTCACAGGGCCGCTGAGTCCCGCCTCAGGCAGCCGCAGGTCCAGCCCGGTCGCCGCTCCGTCCCAAACCACCGCCGTGGGCGGCGCGAAACGGCTCCAGCGCTCGAGATGGAAGCCCGTCAGCGCCTCGTCCGCGTCGCGGGCGCGCTCGATGGGGGCGCCCAGCGTCTTCAGAATCGCCGTCAGCGTCTCCGGCGAAGCCTCGCGGAACTGCTCAAATCCGTCGCGAAACACCGTCTGCACGCCGTAGGCGCGAGCAAGCCGGTCCAGAGCTACAAACTCTCGGCGAGGCATGGCGTTTCAGTCCAAATCCGCAACCCGGCGCAACCCGACGAAGCCGTGGCCGGGTACCTTGTAGTGCGTGTCCACCAAGGATTGCGCCGTGGTCGTAACGTCGGCGGCGGTGTCAAAGAGCACTTCCCAATGGACCCCAACCGTCACAGGCGGCAGCCGGAAGTCAATCGGCATGGCGGAGGCGTTGAGGAGGAAAAGCAGCGAGTCGCCACCCTCGGCGACCGAACCGATCAGGATGCCCAGCCAGTTGCGCGTGGGCTCGCTCCACTCACTGTCGCGCATCTCGTGGCCCGTGTGGTTGTACCAGGCGATGTCCTTCATTTCGGAGCCGGGGAACGAGGGGCCGCCGTTGAAGAAGCAGTCCCGGCGCAACGCCGGTTGATCGCGCCGCAGCTCCAGCAGGCGGGCGGTAAACTCCAGCAGCTCCCGATTGTGCTCGTCGAGGTCCCAGTCCAGCCACGAAATTTCGTTGTCCTGGCAGTAGGCATTGTTGTTTCCTCGCTGCGTGCGGCCCAGCTCGTCGCCCGCGGTCAGCATCGGCGCGCCGGCCGACAGCAGCATGGTCGCCAGCAGGTTCCGCTTTTGCCGCCGGCGCAGCGCGTTGATCTTCGGATCGTCGGTCGGCCCTTCCACGCCGTAGTTGCGCGAGTTATTGTGGCTGTCGCCGTCGCGGTTGTGCTCGCCGTTGTCGATATTGCGCTTGCGCTCGTAGGTCACCAGATCATGCAGCGTAAAGCCGTCGTGCGCGGTGATGAAGTTGACCGTGGCGCGCGGCGAGCGGCCGCTGTGCCCGAAAAGGTCGCTGCTGCCGGCGAACCGCGTCGCCAGCGGACCCAATCGAAAATCGTCGCCGCGCCAGAACTGCCGCACCTGGTCGCGGTACTTGCCGTTCCACTCCGACCACCCCGTCGGGTAGCCGCCGACGCGGTAGCCGCTGGGCGCAATATCCCAGGGCTCGGCGATCATTTTGACGTTGGTGAGAGTCGGGTCCTGGAACGCCGAATCGAAGAAGCCGCTGCCGGAGTCGAAGTCGTCGCTCTCACGGCCCAAGGCGCTGCACAGGTCAAAGCGGAAGCCGTCGACGTGCATCTCCTCCACCCAGTAGCGCAGGCTGTCGAGAATCATCCGCAGCGCTTGCGGGCGTCGCGTGTCCACCGTGTTGCCGACTCCGGTGTAGTTGACGTAGCGCGACCGGTTCTTCTGGAGCCGGTAGTACGAAGGGTTGTCGATGCCCCGCCAGCACAGCGTCGGGCCGCGCTCGTTGCCCTCGCAGGTGTGGTTGTAGACCACGTCGAGCAGCACCT
>CAYOPA010000073.1:0-1474 GCA_964405625.1 uncultured Bryobacterales bacterium | reverse complement strand
GCACCTCGATGCCCGCGGCGTGCAGGCCGCGCACCATCTCCTTAAATTCTTCAATGACTGCTTGCGGCGAGGGATCGACGGCGTAGGCCGGCTCCGGTGCGAAGAAGCCCAGAGTGTTGTAGCCCCAGTAGTTGACGAGCCCCGGCTTCTGTAAATGCGCTTCGTCCACGTGATGGTGTACGGGCAACAGCTCAACCGCCGTGACTCCCAGCTTGTGGAAATGCTCGATGGCGGCGTCGGACGCCAGCCCGCGGTAGGTCCCGCGCAGTTCCTCGGGGACGCCGGGATGCTGTTGCGTAAAGCCTTTGACGTGCAGCTCGTAGATGACCGTCTCTTCCCAAGGCGTGCGGGGGCGCCGGTCGTCGCGCCAGTCAAAGCGCGGATCGGCTACCGCCGACAGCGGGGCGAACGGGGCGCTGTCCCGATTGTCCAGCTCGTTGACCGCGTCCGCCGACTGCGGCAGCCCGTCCACCGCCGGGAACCCAAACACGGAATCGTCCCAGCGCAACCTGCGGCCCACTGCTCGGGCGTAAGGGTCGAAGAGCACTTTCTGGGCGTTGAAGCGGTAACCCTCGTGGGGATGGAAAGGGCCTTCCACGCGGTAGGCGTAGAGCTGTCCGGGCTGAATGTCGGGAACGTAGGCGTGCCAAACCTGGTCGGTCCGGCGGGTGAGCTCCACGAAGCGCGACTCGATGTCGCTCTCGACCGAATCAAAAAAACACAGGAGAACCCGTTGGGCGTGGGCGGAAAAGACCGAGAAGTTAACGCCCTCGCCGTCCCAGGTGGCGCCTAGCGGATAGGGCTTGCCCGGCCGGGCTGGAGCGTGCGGGGGCATTCTTCACGCCCAGGGTAACGCAACCGCAATGCTCAGTCGCCCATCGTAAGCGCCACTTTGCCCAGCACGCGGCGGCCGGCGAGCGCTGCCAGCGCCTCCGGGGCCTGCTCCAGCGCGTAGGTCCGCTCCAGAGGCGGATCGATCTTCCCGGCCGCGAACAGCTCGGCCAAAATAGCCTGCGTGCGGCCGACGTAAGCCGGGTCGCGGTCTCTCTGTCCGCCCCAAAAAGCGCCCACGATGGCGATGTTCTTGAGCAGCACCCGGTGGACGGCGATCGACGGAATGCGTCCGGAGGCGAATCCGATCACCAGCAGACGCCCCCCAGGAGCTATACACTTGGTGGACAGGTCAAACACATCGCCGCCCACGGGGTCGTAGATCACGTCCGCCCCGGCGCCGCCGGTGAGCTCCTTGACGCGCTCGTGCCAATCGGGAATGGTGTAGTCGATGGCCGCCTCCGCCCCCTGCTTCAGGCAGTAGTCCCGTTTCGATTCCGAGCCGGCCGTGGCCAGCACCCGCGCCCCGTGCGCCCGCGCCAGTTGGATGGCGGAGACGCCCACGCCGCTCGCCCCGGCGTGTACCAGGATCGTCTCGCCGGGCTGAAGGGCCGCGCGGTCGTGCAGCGCGAACCAGCTTGTG
>CAYOPA010000072.1:3811-15311 GCA_964405625.1 uncultured Bryobacterales bacterium | reverse complement strand
ACGGCGACCAACGAGGTTGTCGGTTCCGTCCTGACCTCCATCGCGCCGAGCGGTCATAATCTCGTCTTCGCGCCGAGCACCCGGCCGCCGGCCAGCATTACCGTCAGCGGCGGGAACAACCAGTTCTTTCCGCCCAATACGACGCTGCCGACGCCGTTTACCGTGCAGGTGACGGATAGTAACGGCGCCCCGATCCCCAACGTGCCGGTATTCTTCGACGACCCGGCCGGCATCGGCGTCCAAATTGAGCCCCAGCAGCCCAGCTTTACCAACGCGAACGGCAAAGCGACCGCGATCCTGACGCTGCCGCCGCCGGACCAACTCAACACCAACGGCGACGGCGCCGTTGCGCTTACGGGAGAAGGCGGCCCGTCCCAGGTCGCCCCGCTGGAGGAATCAATCGAGCCGATCACGATCACAGCGGCGGCGCCAGGTATTGACCCCGCCTTCTTCACGATCAATCTCATCCGGGCGTTGGGTCTAATCAAGGTTTCTGGCGACAACCAAGTTGCCTCGGAGAACGAGCTGTTTCCGTTGCCCATGGTGCTGCTGGCAACTGACAACGAGGGCCAGCCGTTACCCTCCGGCACGGAAATGAATCTGGCGGCTTTCTTTGCCAGTTGCGATTCCTTGGCGATACCCCTCGATCCAGACGGTTTCGCCACGGTCCGCTGCCGTGGCCGCCAGTTCAGCCCGTTTAGCGGTGCGCTCTTCGAGGGCGGCAGCCTCTCGGCGACGATTCCGACCTTTCAGCAGCAACTTGGCATTGACCTGACGTCGGCGGCCTTCGGCTTCAGCGTGGCGCGCGGCGGCACCCAACTCCGGTTGCTCAAGCTCAGCGGTGACGGCCAAGTCTCCCAGACCGGCACGGTCCTGCCTGAGCCGCTGAGCTTCCGCATCACTTCGAACTTCGGCGGGCCGCCGAAACCGGTTCAAGTAGAGATTGACCAGGTTTCCGGGCCTCCGATGCTCATCAGTCCGCGGCGGATCCAGTCCAGGCTCCAGACTGAGAGCGTGAAGATCACGGTCGGTTCCAATGCCGGAACCGCTGTCATCCGCGTCCGCTCCAGCACGCCGGGTCTGCCGGAGCTTTTCTACACAGTGATCGCCACCGGCGGACAGCCCTCTGAGCTCGTCAAGACCGGGGACGGCCAGGTCGGCAAGATATCCAACCCGCTGCCCACGCCGCTGCGGCTTGTCGTGATCAATGAGTCCGGCTCGGCCATAGGGTTCCCCGAGGTGACGTGGCGCGTGGTGTCCGGCGACGCGACGCTGGAGGTCAGCAATGACGCCGGCGGCTCGAGCGCCGCCGTAACCTTCGGCCAGACGCCTGGTACGGTCCGCATCGTGGCGGCAATCGGCACGCTGCAAGCCAATTTCACTCTGACGGCGATACCTCCCGAGCCGGCTTCCATCTCGACGGTGTCGGGTCAAAACCAGACGATTACGACCGGCTTGCTCTCCGATCCGCTGCAGGTTCGGGTCAACGAGGGCGACAACTCCCCGGCCGCCGGCGCGGTGGTGACGTTCTCCGGTCCTCCGTCGGTCCGGCTGCACCCCACCAACGGCACTCCTCCGGGCAATCCCGTGCAACAGCCCACCGACGGTCAAGGTCTCGCCGGAGTGCGCGTGGAGCTTATCTCGGTAGCCGGTCTTGCGCCGGAAGGGCCGCCCACGGCGGCGCAGCTCGCCCAGACGGTGACAGTCACGGCCTCCCTCGGCGGTCAGCTCGCCACGAGCTTCTTGCTGAACGTCGTGGGCCGCGAGCCTGGGCTACTTAGCCAGGATGTGAGGAACGCCGCTACCGGAGAGGTTGGTATCGTGCCGGGAAGCTTAGTCTCGATTTTTGGAACCGGCCTCATGGAGGGGGTAATCGGCATTGAACCCGTCGGCGGTCAAACCTCTTACAAAGGCACGCAAGTTCGCATAGGCGGCATACCAGTACCTTTGTTGGCCTTCAGCTCGGGTCCCTCCGGTGAACAGATCAACCTCCAGGCGCCGTTTCAGCTCTCGCCAGGCCAGACCACCACTGTTGAAGTGGAAAACAATGGCAGCCGCAGAACCGTGAGCTCAGTTCCGGTTTTCCTGGCGCAGCCGGGGATCTTTGAAATCACCCTCCAACAGGGGGATAAGGTGGGAGCGGTCATCCACGCCGACAACAACAGTCTCGTGACGCCTGACAACGCGGCGCGGCACGGAGAGATTGTGTCACTGTTTGCCACGGGTGTCGGTCGCCTAAATCAACCGGTCGCAACCGGCGTTCTCGGGCCGATCCCGCCCGCCCACTCCGCCCTGCCGACCGTGGTCGGCGTGGACAACAAGGGCGCGCCCGTGCTGTTCTCCGGCTACGCTCCCGGCTTCCTGGGACTTTATCAGGTGAACTTCTCGATCCCGATCGACGCCCGCTGCGGTTTGCGGCCCCTGAATCTGCGAATCGGCGACTCCACCAGCCCGCAGACGCAGATCCCGATCGTCTGCCCGCAGTAGCCGAGGCAAAATCACGAACCGGCCGGGGGCGCCGACAGCATTGTCGGCGCCCCCGGTTGCTACACTGGCGTTGATTCATGGCTGACGCCACCGACAGACCGCCGTTTCTGCGAACCTGGCGCCGCATCTACCTGGTCGCCCTACTCAATCTCGCGTTCTGGATTGTCGTCCTGGCCGCATTCACCCAGCGCTACGAGCCCGTCCCATGACCGGACTGGACTGGGTGGTCCTGCTCGGATCCGTGCTGGGCATCGTCGCTTACGGTCTCCACAAATCGCGCGGCGGACGAAATACCCGCGACTACATGCTGGCCGGGCGCTCGATGCGCTGGTGGGTGATCGGGCTGTCGATCATGGCCACGCAGGCCAGCGCCATCACCTTCATCGGCACCACGGGGCAGGGCTACGCGGACGGCGTGCGCTTCGTGCAGTTCTACTTCGGACTGCCGATCGCCATGGTGATCATCTGCGCGGTCGCCGCGCCGCGCTTCCACGGCAGCGGCGTCTATACCGCCTACGAGTACTTGGAGAATCGGTTCGACGGCAAAACCCGCACGCTGGCGAGCTTGATCTTCCTGGTGCAGCGCGGGCTAGGCGTCGGGCTGGCGCTGTACGCTCCCTCCATCGTGCTCTCCACCATTCTGGCCTGGCCGGAGCGGACGACCATCGCGGTGATGGGCTTGCTGGTCGTCGCCTACACGGTTGTCGGCGGCATCAAGGCCGTGATGTGGACCGACGCCCAGCAGATGGTGGTGATGCTGCTGGGGATCATCTCGGCCTTCCTGGCCGCCTGGCTGGGACTGCCTGACGGGGTCAGCTTCGGGCAGGCGCTGTCGCTGGCGGGCGAGGTCGGCAAGCTGCGGGCGATTGAGACGACCCTCGATTTCAACGACCGCTACAACCTGTGGTCGGGCTTGGTCGGCGGCACGTTCCTGGCGCTGGCCTACTTTGGGACCGACCAATCGCAGGTGCAGCGCTACCTGACGGCCAAAAGCCTGACGCACAGCCGCTTCAGCCTTTTGCTCAACGCGATCGTCAAGGTGCCCTTGCAGTTTGTGATCCTGCTCACCGGCGCGCTGGTGTTTTCGTTTTACCTGTTCGTGCAGCCCCCGCTGCTGTTCAACACCGCCGCCGCGGGGATCACGCAGCGGGCGCGTCCGGCTGAGCTCGGCGAGTTGGAAGGGCGCTATTCGCTGGCATTCCAGACCAGGGCCGCGGCGGCGCGATTCTATCTGGAGGCGCCGTCGGCTTCGGCCGCGCGCGCCTTCCGCAGCGCCGACGACGGCCTGCAACAGCTCCGCTTCGAGGCGGCCGGGTTGGCCGAGCAGGCCACCGGCGCGGGTTACAACGACACCAACTACGTGTTCTTGACCTTCGTCACGCAGCACCTGCCGCCCGGCCTGGTCGGCCTGATTATCGCCGCCGTCTTCGCCGCCGCCATGTCCACCATCTCGGCCGAGCTCAATTCACTGGCCACGGCTACAGTCGTCGACCACTACGAGCGCTACATCCGGCCCGGCGCCCAGGACGGTCATTACGCCTGGGCGGCGCGGGGGGCGACGGCGTTCTGGGGGCTGTACGCCACGGTCTTTGCGGGGTTCGGCAACCAGCTCGGGTCGTTGATTGAGGCCGTCAACTTCGTGGGCTCGCTGTTCTATGGCTCGATGCTCGGGGTCTTCGTGCTGGCGTTCAGCCCGTGGAAGGTCAGCGGGACGGGGGCCTTTGCCGGCATGTTGGCCGGACTGGCGGCTGTTGCGTACGCCAGCCTCTACACCGAAATCACGTTCTTGTGGTTCAACGTGATCGGCTGTCTTGTTACCGTCACCGTGGGTCTGCTCTTGGACCGCGGCTCGGCCGCACCGACCACAACGTAGCGGCGTCCAGCCGCTTCGCGGGCCGGCGCGCGAACGCAAAACCATGCTACTTTCCTGATGATGTCCAGCTACACCATCGCCATGCTCCCAGGGGACGGGATCGGCCGGGAGGTCGTCGACGAGGCCGAAAAGGTTCTGCGCGCCGCCCAGGCTACAGTAGGCGGCTTCGAGCTGGAGCTTGAGGAGATTCGCATCGGCGCCGGCGCCTATCTCGATACGGGCGAGCAGATGTCCGAGGACGCGTTCGAACGCATTCGCTCCAAGAACGCCGTGCTGCTCGGCGCCATGGGTCTGCCCGATGTCCGCCTGCCATCCGGTGTGGAAATCGCTCCGCAGCTTGATCTGCGAGAACGGCTGGAGCTCTACGCCGGGCTGCGTCCCATCCGGCTCTACCATGAGGGCCACTCGCCGCTGAAGGGCTACGGCGCCGGCAAGATTGACATGCTCATCGTTCGCGAGAACACCGAGGGGATGTTCTGGTCGCGCAAGGGATCGATCCAAGCCGACGAGGAGCAGATGATTGACGGCCTGCGAATCTCGCGCAAGGGCTCCGAGCGGCTCTTCCACGCCGCCTTCCAACAGGCGCGCAAGCGGCGCAATAAGGTGACCTTGATCGACAAGTCCAATGTGCTGCCCTCGCTGGCCTTCTTTCGCGGGATCTTCAACGAGATCGCCGAGCAGTATCCCGACGTCGAGGCCGAGCAGATCTACGTGGACGCCTCCGCGCTCTACCTTGTGCGGCGGCCGGAGTCGTTCGACGTGGTCGTCACCGAGAACATGTTCGGCGACATCCTCTCGGATCTGGCAGCCGGGCTGATCGGTGGCATGGGCATGGCGCCTTCCGGCGACATCGGCGATACACACGCCGTCTTCCAGCCTTCGCACGGATCGGCGCCGGATATCGCGGGGCGGGGCATTTCCAACCCGGTGGCAACGATCCTGTCGGCGGCGATGATGCTGGATTGGCTGGGGGAGGGGAAAGCGGCTTCGGCCATCAAAAGGGCTGTTGAGCAAGCCATGGCGGACCCGAAGAACTGGACCCGCGATTTGGGCGGAACCCAGAGCTGCGCAGCCCTGGGTTCCGCGATCGCCGGATTGGTGGGTGAACCGAACCAGCCTTGAGGCTTACGGCCGGCGCTGCTTCGAGATCATTGCGCGGATCTCTTGGAAATCCGCGCTGGACATGCCGCCGCCGATGAGGTCATAGCTCTCCTTGCTCCCCACAAACGGATTGATCTCGACGCTGTACGGGTTCTTGCGCTTAATCTCCTTGATCTCCTGGAGTTGCCACTGGCGAGAGCGGTCCACGTTGTCCAGCGAGTCATAGCGAATCTGGTCCTCATAGATTTCCAGCTTGCCGGTGCTGTTGCTGCCCATCCGCCGCTTCTGCTGCGCCTGGTAGCTGAACTTGGGTCCTTCGTCCTTGCCTGCCTGCCCTTCCCGGACCGCCGCGACCACGCCCCTCGCCGGGGCGGCCGACGCTGCCAACGCCGCTGAGGCTGCGCCTGCCGGCATGGATGTCGGCGCGTTGCCGCGCGCCCATTCTGCCATTTTGGAAGCCTCGCCGTCAGTGATCTTGAAGTTGAACACGGTCCCGTCGTTCACGGCTTCCACGGTTTCGATCCTCAGTACGTCTCCGGTCACCGAGACGTTGCGGATATTGCCGCGGCGAATGGCGAACGAGGCGTCCTTGCGCTCGTCTCCGATGAAGATAAAGACGTCGTTGGTGGCGGCGATCTGGCCGGCCACAGCTCCAAACGGAATAGCGAGCTCTGCGCCTGCGACAGCGACCGGAACCTGCGCCCCAAGGGTTGGTGGGAGCGTGAGCGCCGCAACGGCGAGTACAAATGTGGCGATTGTTGTTTTCATATTGATTCTCCGTTTCGAGTGCACAAACTGCCTGTCAGGTACCCGCCCCATTGTCGGCGCGACATAGCTCCCTCGTCAGCCGCAGGAAATGCTCTCAGTCAGCAGACACCTGAACCGCACGCCGTGTTTCAGGCTCCAAGGCGCTTTCACAGGCCGAAACCTCATACCGTACTATAGTGAATGCCCTGACGAGGCCCTCGCTTCGACGTGCGAGACGGGAGTCGGCGAAATGCCGGATTTTGCCCGAAAACCTTCCCGAAAACCTGGAACCCCACAGAATCGATATGTATACTAGCTAGTGCCGATGCGATTGCACTCCATCCTCTTGCCGCTCCTGGCTCTCGCGCCGCTGTCGTCGACCGCGGCGCCCACGGTCGACGACAAGAGCCTGTTCGTGGAGAAGCTCTACCCGACCTTCATCACCGCCCAGTGCAACTTGTGCCACAACGACAACGGCGTCGCATCCGGCACCCGTTTCGAGTTTCCGCCGGAAGGGGCGTCCGAGGAGCAAATCTACGCCTTCGGGCTGCGGCTGGCCGGGGTGGTCAATCGCGACTCGCCGGAGACGTCGATGCTCTACATGAAGCCGACCAACCGGGCCAAGCATCCCGGCGGCGAGCGCATCAAGCAAGGCAGCGCCGAAGAGAAGCTGCTGCTGCAGTGGGTGCAGCGCTTGGCTGGGCTGACTCCGGAGGAGATCGCCGCCGCGGCCAAGCTGGTCGCCGGGAGCGGCTCGGATCAGCGCCACGCCCTCAGCGTCCGCCGGCTGACCCACTCGCAGTACAACAACGCCGTTCGCGACTTGGTCGGCGAGCTCAGCCGTCCGGCCGACCAGTTTCCGCCCGAGGACTACATTCACGGATTCAAGAACCAGATTCACGGGCAGTCGACCTCGCCACTGTTGATGGAGGCCTACTCGGCGGCGGCTGAAAAGGTCGCGACCAACGCCTTCCGCGGCGGGGATCAGAACGACCTGCTGCCATGCAAGCCCTCCGGTCCGGCCGATGAAGCCTGCGCCCGCGAATTCGTCGCGAGCTTCGGGCGTCGGGCATTCCGCAGACCCCTGACCGACCAGGAAATCGAAAGATACAGTGCGCTAGCTTTGCAAATGGCCCGCGCCGAGGACAACTTCTTGGCCGGCGCCGGCATCGTGGTGGAAGCGATGCTACAGTCGCCGAGCTTCCTGATGCGCTTTGAGTACGGCCCCGGCGGCGACCAGGAGGGCTACGAAAACGCCAGCCGCTTGAGCTTCTTCCTGTGGGATACGATTCCCAACGAGTGGCTTCTGGATCTGGCCGAGCGGCGCGAGCTGCTCACGGCCGAGCAGGTGGAGAAAGCGGCCCGGCGGATGCTCGACGACCCGCGCGCCACCGCCTCGATGGATGAGTTCTTGGGGCAATGGATGCGCTTCGACCGTGCGACGAAGGCGATCCGCGACCGCGCCTTCTACCCCGAGTTCAACAGTGAGATCGCCTCGGCCATGACCGAAGAGACGCGGCGGCTGTTCAACTACATCGCCTGGAACGACCGCGACTTCCGCGAGTTTTTCACCGCGGACTACACCTTCATCAACGCCGACTTGGCGCGGATTTACAAGATGGACGCGCCGGCAGAGCCGTTTGCGAAGGTCTCGTATCCGGAAAACTCCGGGCGCGCCGGAGTCTTGGGGCAGGGCGCGTTCTTGATGGTGACATCGAAGCCGTCGGATACCTCGCCGACCGAGCGCGGGCTGTTTGTGCGCGAGCACTTCCTATGTCAGGCCGTGCCGCCGCCGCCGCCCGGCGTGAACGCGGCGTTGCCGCCGCTGACTGACGCCAAGCCGATGACCAACCGCGAGAGGCTGGGCGTGCACTTGTCGAGTGAAGCCTGCGTTGGCTGCCACAAACTGGTCGATCCGATCGGCCTGGGGTTGGAGAAGTTTGACGCCATTGGGCAGTATCGAGCCCAGCAATACGTCAAGATCCCGCCCACCCGTGATCAGCAAAAACGCAAGGCCAAAACCGAGGCCACCGAGTACTACCTCGACATCGACGTAACGGCCGAGATCGTCGGCGTGCCCCATTCGTCGTTCGGCAGTCCCGCCGAGCTTGGGGCCGTGCTGGCCAACGATCCCGGCTGTCAGAAGTGTGTAGTGAAGCAGTTATTCCGGTATGCTTTAGGGCGCGAGGAGACGTTGGCTGATCGGCCGGCGATCGACGCCGCGCTGGAGCGATTCGAGCGTTCCGGGTTCAAATTTCGCGAATTGATTCTATCGCTCGTCTCGTCCGGACCCTTCCTTGGAGCAGAAAGCTAATGTCGAATCCCTTATCTCGTAGAACCTTCCTTCATGGCGTGGGCCTGACCGGCGCGGCGGTGCGCGTCGGGTTGCCAGGCTTGGCGGCGATGTTCAACTCCAACGGCACGGCGTTGGCGGCGGCCACCAACACCACCGGCTCGAACGAGATCCCCAAGCGGTTCGTGATCTGGTTCAACGGCAACGGCGTCATCGAAAAGTACTGGATTCCGCGCGAGACCGGCTCCAACTGGAGCATGACGCCGAGCCTGGAGCCGCTGGCGCGCTTCAAGGATCGCGTACATGTGATCTCCGGGCTGGACAGCCCGTCGGCCCGCATGCCCGGACCGGGCAACGACCACCACCGCTCGATGAGCTCGTTGATGACGGGCCTGTCGTTCACCGGTCGCGGCGCCGGCGGCCCGTCGATCGATCAGATCATCGCCAAGGAGATCGGGCGCGATACCCGCTTCAATTCGTTGCAGATCGGCGTCTGCCAGGAGTCGTTCGGCGAGTCCGTCCAGCGCAACATGAGCTGGGCTGACCGCGACCGTCCGCTGCCGCCGGAGATGCTGCCGCGGCGGCTGTTCGACCGGCTGTTCGGCACCAAGCCCGAGCACTGGATCGACCGCAAGAAGTCGATCCTGGACGCCGTTCGTGAGGACGCCGGCTCGGTACGCGGCTCATTGGGCAAGGTGGACCAGTTGCGGATGGACGAGTATCTGGCCTCGGTGCGCGACGTGGAGAAGCAGGTGGCGAGCCTGCCGCCGGAGTACAACGAGGTTGTCGAGCGCCCGGCCGAAGGCGGCGACTTGAAGGACTGGCCGCGCATCGCGAAGCTGCAATCGGACCTGTTGGTGCACGCTTTCGCCTCAGGCCAGACCAAGGTTGCCAGCTACATGCTCACCAAGTGCCAAGGCCTGTCGCGCTTCCCGTGGCTGGGCCATACCAGCGCCCGGCACCACGAGTACACGCACGGCGACGTGGAGACGCCTCAAGGCCAGCGCATCATGCGCGACATCAACCGCTGGTTCGTGGAGGAGTTCGCTTACCTGCTGGCCAAGCTCGAGGCGACCCCGGAGGGCGACGGCACGCTGCTGGACAACACCTGTCTGGCGATGGTGCACGAGCACGCCGAGGCCAACGCCCACAAGAACAGCGGCTTGGCCGTGGTTCTGGCCGGCGGCGCCGGCGGAATGAAGGGCGGGCTCCATACACGCATCCCGGCCACGATCGGCGACCTGTACCTGACGGTCGCGTCGGAAGTCTTCAAGACGCGCGTCTCGGAGTTTCCGACCGCGTACCGCAAGCTCAACGAAATCGTCTAGGTCGGAGCGCCGTTGCAATTCGCGGCCCCGATCCTGCTCGACCGCGAGCTGTTGCCAGCCCCGGAGTCGGCTACACCGGAAGGGTTGGTGGCCATTGGCGGCAACTTGGGCCTCGCGCGGCTGCGCGAGGCCTATTCCAAAGGCATCTTTCCCTGGTCGGCCAACCCGGTCACATGGTGGTCGCCTGACCCCCGCGCCGTTTTTCCGCTCGACGGTTTGCGGGTCTCCCGGCGGCTGGCCCAGAAAATTCGACAGGGCCGCTACCGCGTCAGCCGCGACGAGGCTTTCGCCGCGGTCATCGAAGGATGCGCCCGGCAGCCGCGCGGCGAGCCCACCTGGATCACGCGCCCTTTCCTGGCCGCCTACGAAGCGTTGCATCGCGTCGGGCACGCCCATTCCGTGGAGATCTGGGGCGAGGACGGCGAGCTCATCGGCGGCGTCTACGGCGTGGCCGTGGGCGGCGGCTTTTCGGGCGAATCGATGTTCCACCGCCGGACGGACGCCTCCAAGCTGGCCCTGTACCACTTGGCGGAACACCTGCGGGAGCGCGGATTTACACTGTTTGACGCCCAGGTGCTCAATGACTTCACCGAGCAGATGGGGGCTGTTGAGATCCCTCGGGCGGAGTATCTCAAGCGGCTGCGCAAGGCTGTCGTGAGCGAGGCGCTATTTTAATGCTTGCCTCGGGGCGGCTGGAAAGCCGCCCAAATCCGCACGATTTTCAGGCTTCAACTGGGTCTGGGCGGGCGGCAGCCCTCCCCTACAGGAGCGCCGATTCGAGCGACTCGTAGTGGTGGGTACGCTGCGGAGGCCTCGCGGGCGAGCTTTGTTCGTCGCGGGCGTGGCTGGCCGCGCCGTTGTGGCGTCGGAGATAGCCAGAGAGCTCGTCGGGGTCGTTGCCGAAAAAGTCCGCCAACAGGCGGTCAAGGGCGAGCTCGCAGGCGTCTTCGCGGCTCCAGACGGGTTGGTAGAGGTAGCCGCGGCCTTGCTTGCGGCGAGTCACCACGCGCTTCCGCGTCAACCGGTCCAGTACCGTCATCACCGTCGTGTAAGCCAGCGGCCGGGAGGGCTTGAGATGCTCCTGCACGTCGCCCACCGTCGCGAGCTCCTCTTGCCATAGGATCTTCATCACCTCCATCTCAAGCTCGGGCAAAGGGCGGCTGCGGCGGGTGGAGGGAGTGGCTGTCATCGAGGCAAGATCCTTCGCTTGAAGATCTTACCACAATTCAAACGAAACTCAGCATTTATGTTTCAATCAGTTCCGGTAGTCACTGTTCATGGAAAAGCCGTCAGTCCTCCCGAAGCGTTCCAACCGCGCTCGGAGGCCAGCGTCCGCAGCCTTTCGATCCGTTCGGCCGAGACGGGATGCGTCGACAGGAACGACGCCGCGCCACGCGCCGCCGCTGATTCCGCCCGCGGCAGGCGCTCAAAGAACGCCGTCGCGCCGTGAACGTGGCCGTAGCGCCGAGCGACCAGATTTAATCCCCATTCGTCGGCCTCACGTTCCTGGTCGCGGCTGAACCGGAGCTCGGTGAGCTCCTGAATCCACGTCAGCGAGGAAACATCAGCGCCCGCGACGGCCGACAGCGCCGCCAGCGCCAGCGACGAAGCCAAGCCCCTGCCCAGCGCCCGCAGATGATCGCGATGGCGAAAGTGGCCCATCTCGTGCGC
>CAYOPA010000072.1:0-3801 GCA_964405625.1 uncultured Bryobacterales bacterium | reverse complement strand
CAAAGGCCAGCTCGTTTTCTGACTCGACGGCGTCGAGCAGCCCGGTGGTGACGACAATCAACCCGCCCGGCGCGGCAAAGGCGTTGAGCTGCGTGTCGTCGATCACCCGCAGTTGCAGGCGTTCCGCCGAGCCCGGATCCAGCGAGGCCGCCAGAACTGCGGTGCGGGCGGTGCGCGGGTCGTAGGCTTCGGGGAACTGCCGGGCCATGAATCCGAACAGCCGCGACTCCCAAGCCCGAGGCGTGCGCACGATCAACGCCTCGGCGACGTAACTTGCGCTGAGCAAAGCCGCCGTCCCGACCGCCGCCACGATCGCGACCAGCGTCAGCGCCTCGCGCAGAGGGTTTTCGCGCGAGTAGTTGACTGCCTCGTCAGGCGCTTTCGGCGTGAACCGCATCGGGCTCCGTTCCGCCGACCGGGCCGGCCGGGCCGCGGTCGAACTTGATCGCGGTGCCGTAGGCCAGCATTTCCACGCCGGCGACGCCGTCGCGGCGGCCGCCATTGAGCTGCGACGTCTCCAGCCGGACGTTGATGACGGCCTCAAAGCCCATGCGCGCGGCGTGCTCCTGCATCCGCAGGACGGCCTCGCGGCGGCCTCGGTCCAGCAGCGGCTCGAAGGCGCGAATGCGGCCGCCGATCAGCGCCAGCAGGCCGGCGAGCAAGCGTTTGAAGTAGTCCAGCGAGACGACTACGCTTCCTGTAGCCAGCGCCGAGGATTCCACGCGCCAGCCGGCGGGCAGGGTCTGGAATGTCAGCGTCGGCATGGCCCGATACTGGGCCTCTCGCTCGCGAATGCCGGCGAAGTGGCGCGCTTCCAGTTGCGAGCCCACCAGGTAGCCCACCGCCAGCAGCGCCAGCGGGAAGAGCATGACGGCGAGCCGGATGTAGACCTCCGCGTCAGGGCTCATGACGTCACTCCACCCGAACGGCTGTGCCGTAGGCGAACAGCTCGGCGGCGCCTTGGGCGACGGAGCTCGTGGAGAAGCGGACGTTGACCACGGCGTTGGCGCCAACTGAGCGCGCCTGATCCACCATCCGTTGCAAAGCTTGGTCGCGAGCCTCGTTGAGCAACTCGGTGTAGCCCACGAGCTCGCCGCCGACCAAATTCTTGAGCGAAGCCATGATGTCGCGGCCCAGATGCTTGGCGCGGACCGTGCTGCCGCTGACCACGCCAAAAAACTCCACGATGCGCTTGCCGGGGATCACTTCGGTATTCGACAGCGCGATGTCCGGGGGCGGGTTGATCATTGCGGGCGCGGCCTCCCTGCCGCCAAAACCATTATCGGTCGAAGTAACGACATTGGGCGTTATGCGAAACTCATCGGCATGTCGAGTCGCCGGGAATTTCTAGGCGCCGTATCGCTGGCCGCGCTCGCCGCGTGCGGTCGCCAGCAGGGCGGGGCGCCGGTGATCGGCGTTGTCCCCAAGGGCACGAATCACATTTTTTGGCAGACCATCCACGCAGGCGCACTCAAGGCGGGCGCCGAGCACGGGCTGGAGATCCTGTGGAACGCTCCGCAGCTTGAAATCGACGCCGGCCGTCAGATTTCGATTGTGGAAAACCTGATCGCGCGGCAGGTGAAGGGCATCGTGCTGGCGCCGGTGGATGAGGAAGCGTTGGTCGGCGTGGTCGAACGCGCCGCCGGGCTGGGCATCCCGGTCTCGATCTTCGATTCCGGCATCAAGACCGACAAGATCGTCAGCTACGTTGCCACGGACAACTATGAGGCCGGCCGAATGGCCGCTCGCCGCATGGGCGAGATCCTGGACGGCAGGGGCAAGGTCGGCGTGATCGGCTTCATGCCCGGCTCGGCTTCCACCGTGCAGCGGGAGAAAGGATTCTTGGACGAGATCGCCGAGTCGTTCCCTGACATTGAGATGCTCGGCGTGCGGTTCAACATGGCCGATCGCGCCAAGGCGATGTCCGAGACAGAGAACCTGATGACGGCGCACCCGGACTTGGCGGGGCTGTTCGCCGACAACGAATCTTCGACCGACGGCACGGTACGCGCGGTGAAGCAGCGCGGCGCAAAAGTGAAGGTCGTCGGATTTGACGCCTCGGAGGAGCTGATCGCCGAGATGAAGGGCGGCCACGTTGACTCGATCGTCGTGCAGGACCCGTTCAAGATGGGGTATCTGTCCACGCGCGCCCTGGCCGAGCATCTGGCCGGCCGCGAGCCGGAGCGGGTGATTGATTCCGGCGCCTATTTGATCACGCCGGAAAACGTGGACACGCCCCAGATGCGGGCGATCCTGTTCCCTGACATCAAGAGCTGGCTGGAGAAGGTTCGGTAAGGGCGGCGGAAAGGCCGCGCCACGAGCTGATCCCATGAGCGAGAAACTACGACGAGCCATTGAGCGCATTGACGCCTTCAACGCCGGGGACCCGCACGGTAAGGAGCTGCCGTACTCTCGGCGCATGACCGCCTGGCTCGAAAAGCTCGAGCCCGGCGCCTCCGAAGCGCTGCAGATCGCCGCGCGCGCCCAGCACATCGGCCGCTGGACCTCGCCGCGCGAGACTTACCCGATGGATCGCGTCGGCTACAAGCGCTGGCGGACGGATCTGGCCGACTTCCATGCCCGCACGACCGCCGAAATCCTGCGTGAGGTCGGATATGACGATGATCTGATCGCCCGCGTCGAGGCGTTGCTGAAGAAGAAACAGCTCAAAACGGACCCGGAGTGCCAGACGTTGGAGGATGTCATCTGCCTCGTCTTCCTGGAGCACTACTTCGCCGAGTTCGCCCCCAAGCACCCGGAGGAGAAGGTTGTCTTCATCCTGCAACGGAGTTGGATCAAGATGAGCGACCGGGGCCGGCAAGCGGCGCTGGACCTGGAGCTGTCCCCGGAGTTGGGGGCGCTGGTGGAAAAGGCGCTGGCGGCGTAGACTGACAGTTGTAATGCCCGCCTCGATCAGCATTCGCTCCGACCTGGAAGCCCGGCTGTTTCGCGTTGCCGAAAGCACCGGCGAGCCAGTCGATCTCCAGGTGGAGAAGGCGCTGGAAGAGTATGTCTCGGAGCAGGAAGCGGCTCTGATCGCCCTTCAGCGAGCGGCCAAGGCCGGCCCGACCGTCTCGCTCCAGAAGTTGGAGAAAGAGCTTGGCGTGGACGGTTGACCTCGACTCTGCCGCCGCCGATGATGTCAGACGCCTGGGCCGCGCAGTCCAAACCCGCATCGTTCGGTTCCTTCGCGATCGTCTTGCATCTTCAGAGGACCCGGCCAAGTTGGGCAGCCCATTGAAGGGAAAGTTTGCGGGTCTATGGCGCTTTCGTGTCGGCGACTACAGGCTCATCGCGAGCCTGGATGCCGCTCGGTCAGTTGTGCTGATACTTCAGGTCGGGCATAGGCGCGAGATCTATCGCTACTGATTCAACTGGGCGGGGGCTGCCGCAGCCAGCCGCGTCGAATCATCGCGCCAGGCTCCGCCCCACTTATCAACAACCGCAAGCAACTCGCTCTCGATTGCGAAGTCTCCGGCGTCGGCTTCGCGGAGCCCCTGCTCGACTTCGCTTCGGAACCAGGAATCGGCTGTAATCGCCTCGACGAGGGCATCCGCTGCGAACTGCCCTGGAGACTTCCCTGCCTGCGCGGACATCCTCTCGATCGCTATAAGCCGCTCCTCGGTAAGCTCGATGCTCAAACTTGCGACCGTGCCGATCAGTGCAGCGGACAAAATGCCGACCAAGATTGACTAGATCCGAAGGGTGCGCGACATATTGGTGGAACCTCGGGCGGCATGTGAGCGGGATTCCCAGTAGTCCTCGAAGCGTCCGCTCGGAAACGCTCCCGCCCTTGACTTT
>CAYOPA010000071.1:0-15410 GCA_964405625.1 uncultured Bryobacterales bacterium | reverse complement strand
TACCAGATTCCGACGATCCCGTCGACGGTCGGCCGAGGCATGGTTTCGATGAGCTGACTGCCGGCGACGGCGGTGGCGGCCAAGTCTTCGTTGACGCCGGGGACGAAGCGGATGTTGTGCTCGTCGAGCAGGTCGCCGATGCGTTGCAGCGCCAGGTCATAGCCGCCCAGCGGCGAGCCTTCGTAGCCGGAGATGAAGCAGCCGGTGTTGAGGCCGGCGCGGCGGTCGCGGCGCATTTGGTCCAGCGGCAGCCGGACCAACGCCTGCACGCCGGTCAGATAGACGTGGCCGGCTTCGAGCGTGTATTTGTCGTTGAGCGAATAGCCGGTTTGCAAGCCGCTGGCCTCCGGGCCGTATCGTAGCAGCGCCGTGCGCTCAATCGAAATAGAGCACGTGGCGATCGTTTCGGCGCAGTTGATATTCCGGCCGGATCTCCCGCATCACGGCGGTGACCGCTTCGGGATCGTCAGGCAGATGGTGAATGCAGGCGGCGATCTGGGGCGCGAAGCGGCGGATCGTCTCCCGCGCGCCCGCCAAGGCGTGACGCTCGGAGCCTTCGATATCCATTTCGATCAGGTCGACTTTTTCCAAGCCGAGCTCGGCGACCACTTCGTCAATGGTCACGGCGCGGACTTCCAGATCTCCGTCGGGGGAGACGTTCCAGCCCTCGCTGCCGCCGGTGAAGTTGTTGGGGCCTTCGCGCTTCATGCGCACCACGCCGGGGCTGTGCCAAGCGGCCGCCTCGATGATCACGACACGGCCGTCGGCGATCTCGTCGGCAAGCCCGCGCCGAAAACACTCCAGGTTGTCAGGAACCGGCTCAATCGCGATCACTTTGCTCGCCCCATAGCGCAAGGCCGTGCGGGTAAACGCGCCGACCCAAGGGCCGGCCTCGATCACCACGTCGCCGGGTTCGATGACGGGCATCAGCCCGGCGGCCGTCTGCTTCCCGTGGAGGCCGATGGACTTGTTGACGAACCACTCGACATCGAACTCATCTTCCAGCAGCGCATGGATTTTCCCCAAGGGGGTATCAAACACAGCCGGACAAGGCGCTGTACCGGAGGCGTGGTCGAGCGTCACCGTGCCGCTGAACCAGCCACCCGCCTCGTGATCGGCGCTCCCTGGCCGCAGAATCCGCGGCAGGTCGGCGAAGGCGACGCTCGCCAGCCCGCCCGACGCCATCAGCCGCAACACATCCAGGCGCCACGCGACGGCCGGATGCAGTGACAGCCCAAAGAGTGTGATCGCGCCCAGCGCGACCGACGGCAAGGAAAGTTGCACTTTCATCGAATTGCCATAAGGACTTCGATCCCGAGCCGGCGCCGGATCTCGCGTTGGTCGGCCGGGTCGAGCTCGTTCGCCTCGCCCAGCACGCGCTCGAGGTCCAGCTCGGCTCTTTCGATGTCGCGGATAACACGGGCGCGTATCTCGGCCACCAGATTGCGCCCCTGGGACGCGGCGGCGTCACATTCCCGCCGCATCTCGGCCAGGAAGGAGCTGTGCAGCTCGGCGATGAGGTGGTTCATCTCCTGGATGCGGTAGCGCGCCCAGGCGATTTTCTGATTGGCGCGGGCGATCTGCGAGTCGTGGTCGCGGCCGGGCGCCAGCCGGGGGGTCGCCAGCCAGTGCTCGAGCAGCCATTGCAGGCGGCGATGGTCTTTGTTGCGATACGCTCGCGAGGCCTCGGCCATGAGCTCGTGGCGGCGGGCGCGGTCCTCGGCGTCTTCGGCGCGGTCGGGGTGGACGCGGCGGGCGAGCTCGCGGAAGAGCTTGCGCAATTCCACCTCCGGACGAAACACCTGTTGGGGGGCTTCGGGCGAAGGGCCCGTCTCGTCAGCCGGTTCGCGCAACCGTCCGGCCTTGGCCAAGCGGATCAGCGAGCGGGCGCGAGCGATCTTCTCCTTGAGCTCTTCGAGCTCGCTGTAGCGCCGCCCGACGGCGGGCTTCCAGCGGGTTTCAAAGACTCGGATCGCCTCGCGCGCCGCCTCGTAGTCTTGTTCGAGGGCATTGGCCTCGGCCTGCATGCGGCCCAACAACGCCAGCCGCCCCTGCAACTGGCGCGTGGGCGGCGGTTGATACAAAACCAGGGCCAGATTGCTCATTCGGCCCTGCGCTGCGGGGGGCGTCCCACCTCCTCAGCTTAACGCGGCGGGACGCCCGCCCGGCCCGGCGCTTCAGCGCTTGAGCTCAAACACCAAGTAATGCGCCATGGTCGAGCCGATGT
The DNA here is from genome assembly GCA_964405625.1 of uncultured Bryobacterales bacterium. Taxonomy (GTDB): domain Bacteria; phylum Acidobacteriota; class Terriglobia; order Bryobacterales; family UBA6623; genus RI-231. The sequence goes on along the minus strand of CAYOPA010000071.1, from coordinate 13,183 downwards.
TCTCCACGGCGTGGTTGTCCGCCTCATGGAAGTGCGCCATCCCGGCGCCGAACGCGCTCTCGGTCTCGTGCATCCGGATCTCATAGGCGTTGAGCGAGTAGATCACTCGGCTCAAGCCGCAGTGTTCCGGCTGAGCGGCCCCGGCGGGCAGCGTCACTTCGGTCACGCGGCCATTACGGTTGTTGAGCAGCGTTTCCGCCGTTCCAGGCGCTGCCACTTCGGCCAGCGGGCAGCCATGCACCTCCGGTTTGGGCGGTATCACGCTGCCGCGCCGCGAAACGACCAAGTAGCGAGCGATCACGTCGCCCTGGTTGACCACGGCGTGCGGCTCAAAGCCGTGCCATTGCACCTGCCCGGCCCGCAGCCGCATGATCTCGGGCTCATAGTTCGGGATCAGCAGCAGCTTGGCGTCGGTCAGGGCGTAGAGGTAGAAGTCGCCGGTGCGGTGAGTCTCCAGCCGCTCCCCGGGCTTCAGGGTCACTTCAAACACCCAGACGTGCTCGTTTTCGAGCAGCATCTTGATGTTGTTCGGATGGGCGGCGACCAGCGCCTCCATATCCATCACGATCGGATCGCGCGGCGCGGCGACGGCCGGGCCGAAGAACGCGATAACGAGGGCGCAGACCAAAGTAAAGCGAAAGCCTTTTGCCAACATGGTCCACCTCCTGATTACAGCTTTCCACGTTGCAATTCGGGCGCCCTACTCGCCGGCCAACAGCTCCACCGCCTCCTCCACCCAGCCGCTCGCCCAATGGTGCTCGCGGTGCGGCCCGTCGCGGTAGACGTGCGGGATTTGCAAACTTTCCATCAGCTCGCGGATGGCCTCGTGGTGCTCGCGAAAGTTGCCGTAGCCGGTCAGGATCAGGCGCGGCTCGCCTTGCAAGTCGGGTTTGCGCCGTTCCAGCAGTCGGGCGATCTCGTACTTTTCGAAGTTTTCCTGGGTCTCGAAAACCGGTCCCATCAAGAATTGGTTGGGCTCGTGCTTTTTGAGTGGGGCGTCCCACGCAGCGGCCTTCGCAAAAAGCGTCGGATGGCGCAGCAGCAGCGACCAGGCGCCCCAGCCGGACTTGCTGAAGCCCAGCAGCAGGCGGCCCTGAGGTCCGGTTTGGACCGGGTAGGAGGTTTCGATCAGCGGCAGGACGTCCTGCAGGAAATAACTCTCCTGGGCGAGGCTGGCCCGCTCGGGGTGGTCGGCGTACCAGGGCAGCTCGGCAAACTCCGGCGCCACGCAGAGCAGGCCGAAACGGTTGTGAAGGTTGAGGTTGACGGCCTGGTCGAACCCAACACCCCAGCGCTCGCCTGGACCGGGCTCCACCGGCAGCAGGTACAAGACGCGATAGGGGCCGGGGTGGTTTTCAGGGACCAGCACGCGCACGCGGGTCGGCGCGGACTGACGGGGTGAGCTCAGCTCGTGGACCTGGGCGGCGGGCTGCGCGGCGAGCGTCTGGGCCGCGAGGAGCAGCCACAACAGCCTCACTTCGGCGCCTCGAAGCAGTACAGCGCCTCGTCCGTGCGCACGTAGACGCGGCCCCGCGACAGCGCCGGCGTCGCAAAGACGCCCTCGCCCAGGTCACTGGTGGCGATCACATCCAGGCCGCCTCCGGCGCGGACGACGCTGATCTTGCCGTCCTCGCTGGAAAAGTAGATTTTGCCGTCAGCGGCGACGGGCGAGGCGGAATAGCCGCCGATGGCTTCCCGCAGGCGGCCGCGCTTGAGGCTCTCGCCGGAGAGGGCGTCGAGGGTTTCCGCAATGCCGCCGTTTTTTATCAAATAGATCACGTCCTGGTAGACCAGCAGGGTCGGGACGACGTTCTCGAAGCTGCGCTCGTGCCGCCACATCTCCGTCGGCGGCTTGGCGGGGTCCGGGTCCAGCCGAAACGCGACCAACGTGGACGGCGCGATGACTCTGCCGCCGGCAGCCAGGTACTCCTCGCGGGTCAGCAAGCCGTCGCGGTCGCCGTCGTACTTCGCCGTGCCCGACATGAAGATGCTGCCGGCGTATTCCTCGGGCGTCAGCACGCCGTCGCCGTCGAGGTCGCGCTGGTCAAAGCCGTTGGCGTAGCTGTCGATCGAGTCGCGGCCATAGCCGAATGCATAGGCGCGGTCGCCGTCGACGACGGGGCTGGCGACGATCGCCGGGCTCAGGCTTTCCAGGCCCCACAGGCGGCTGCCGTCCGAGGCCGCGTGGGCGCCGATCCAGCCGCGCGAGATGGTTACGACGCTGTCTTCGAACGCGACCGGGGTCGCCCAACCTTCGCCCTCCTCCCGCTCGGTTTTCCAGGCCAGCTCGCCGTTCTCGGGCCGGAAGCCGGCGATATAGGAGCCGAGCTTTTGGTCGGCCTGCAAGATCACGCGTCCGCCGAGGTAGATCGGCGAAGCGGCGTGGCCCATGATGTTGGCGAAGGGCTCCAGCGGGGCGCTCCACAGCACGGCGCCGTCGGGGCCGTAGCCGAACAGGCCCGCGTCGCGAAAGAGCGCATAGACGTTGCGGCCGTCGGTGACCGGGGTAGTGGCGGCGGGCTCGTTGAGGCGGTTGATCTCGGCTTCGCGGTTGCGTTCGACCGCTTGCTCCCAGACCAGCTCGCCGGAGTCGCGCCGAAAGCACTGGGTGTAGAGCTTGTCGTCGTCGAAGGCGGTGAGGAAGATGTGCTCGGCGGTGAGGACGGGCGAGGATTTGCCGGGCCGGACGGGCGTCCGCCAGACGAGGTTCTCGTTGGGGTTGAGGTTTGCGGGGTACCCCTCGCCCTGAGCGACGCCGGAGCCGTTGGGGCCGCGGAAGCGGGACCAGTCCTCGGCGAGGGCCGCGCCGGTCGCCCACAGAGCCAGCAAGGTCCACCCGAGAACCCTTCGGCGAGCGTGGGCGTCCGGCATTAGGTCTCTCGTCAGCCGCGCTGCCCGTCGAGCACGCCGCGCATATAGGCAAACGACTCCGCCATGCCCCGCTGCGGCGCGTCGGCGTTGATCTCGTACTCCAGGCCGACCACGCCGGGGTAGCGCATCTTCTTGAGCGTCTGGAACATCTTGGACACCGGAATCTTGCCCTTGCCGACCTCGGTTTGGCTGGCTTTGTCGTCAAAGCTGCGCAGGTCCTTGACGTGCATGTCGTGCAGCCGGTCGCCGGCCATCTCGATCTCTTCGATCACGTCGACGCCGGTGCGCGCGGCGTGGCCGATGTCGTAGCACATGCCCATCAGCGGGTCCATGTTCTTGACGCGGTCGATGACGCTCTTGCCGTTGGGATAGTACTTGTCCTCGGGGCCGTGGTTGTGGATGGCGATCTTCAGGCCGAGGCGCTTGGCGTGCTTCTCGATCGTGCCGAGGTTGCTGTGCAGCGGAGCGCAGACGACGGTCTTCAACCCGCCGTTGGCGGCGTACTCCAGGTGGTAGCGGATGTAGTCTTCGTCGTCCTTCTGCAATGAGATGTTGCCGCCGGAGACGATCTCAAGCCCCGCTTTCTCAAAATCCATGCGCGCGGCGGTCAGCTCTTCCTTCGACAGGTAGTAGGGCATGTGGAACGACTTGACGTTCACGTAGCGAATGCCCAGCTCCTGGATGATGGCGATGGCTTGGTCGCGGCTGAATTTGCGTAGCGAGTAGGTGGCGACCGCGAGGGGAATGTCGTCCCAGTAGTGCTCGGCCATGGTCGGCGCGGCGGCCGAGGCGGCGGCGGGCATGGCGGCCAGGGCGGCGGCGGAAGCGAAAAAGTCACGGCGTGTAGCGCTCATGGTCGTATGTGTCCTCTCGTCGGCGCAGTGTAGCAGGCCCGGCGCGGTCGGGGCCAGAAAATCGGCTCGGAAGCCGGTGCAAAGTAGAACGTTCCCCTTGTTTGGTCCGCCTTTACGCGCCCAGCGCTTGCCGCGCCGCGGCGAAATCGCCGGGGCGGACATAGAGCACGTAGCCGAAGCCGCCGCGTCCGTCCGTCACCCCGGCGGAGGAGTAGACCTCCACGCCCGCCGACGAGAGCCGCCCATAGAGCTTCGCGGCCGCTCCCAGGTGGTCGTCGCCTTGTACCAGGAAGGCTTTTTGGGGGCCAATCCACTGCACCGCGCCGCCCTTGACCGCCGAGAGAAACCGGTCGCTATCGTCGGGAAACAGCGTGAGCTGGGTGTGGCCCGGCCCGGTCGGGCTGGTCCAGAAGGCCAGCAGGTTCACGCCGGCCTCGGCGATGTCCGAGAGCCATTGACAGGCTTCGCAGGCGTCGGAGGCGACCGTCCCGTGAAAGTAATCCACAGCCCGCACGCTCAGCTCCATGGCTGCATTCTACGCCGAGATCCGCTGAACGAAGCGCCAAAAATTTCGGCGGAGCAATCGCTGGCGCCGCACGGCCCGTAACCGTCTCCCGATTTGCTGCGAAACTTGGAATCAGATGTCCGGCCTCGCCTCCGCCCCTGCCGTCGCCGAAGAGCTCGAAAGCCTCCGCCAAAGCCTGCGCTTCTACTACGGCCGGGTGCTGACCAAGACCGCCGACTTGACCGAAAAAGCCTGTTGCGCGCTCGACACCGCCGAGCGCCACAGGCAGATCTTTGGGCTGATCCCAGAGGCGGTGACGGCGCGGCACTACGGTTGCGGTTGCCCGATCCCGGACGACGATCTCAGTGGCTTGAACGTGCTCGACTTAGGCTCCGGGGCCGGCGTGGACGCGTTTCTGCTGGCCCACAAGGTCGGTCCAACAGGCTTCGTCCACGGCGTCGATATGACCGCCGAGCAGCTTGAAGTCGCCCGCGCCCACCAGGACGAGGTCGCCCGCAATTTCGGCTACGACAGGGCCAACACCGCTTTCCACGAGGGCTTTATCGAGACTTGCGATGCGATCCCCGACGGCTCCATTGACCTGGTCGTCTCGGACTGCGTGCTGAATCTGTCGCCGCGCAAGGATTTGGTATTTCAGACGATCCGGCGCGTGCTCAAGGCAGGCGGGGAGTTCCATATCGCCGATATTGCCGCCGACAGGCGGGTTCCGCGGACGATCCGCGAGGACCCGCGGATGATCGCCGAGTGTATGGGCGGGGCGCTGTATGAGCACGACTGGTTCGACCTGATGCGCGAGCAGGGTTTTCGGGACGTGCGCGTGATGAGCCGGCGGCTGGTCCAGACCGAGGCCAAGGGCGAGCCGATCTCGTTTTACTCGATGACCGTGCGGGGCTTTCATTTCGAAGCGCCGCTGGATTTGCGCTGTGAGGACTACGGGCAGATCGCCGTCTACAAGGGCGGCTGTCCGGGGATGCCGGCGCGGTTTGTTTTTGACGACCACCACGTCTTCGAAGCCGGGCGGCCGACGCAGGTCTGCCACAACACGGCCCGGATGCTCGCCGAGACGCGCCTGAGCCGGTGGTTTGACGTCAGCGTGCCGGTGCGGCATTTCGGACTGTTTGCCTGCGGGCCGACGCCGGGCCAAGGCGCTGACTCCGGCGCCCTCTGCTGTTAGACTAGCGTCGGTCCCTCGCTCAGTAGGACCGCCTCGATGTCCGCCTTCCCGCTCTCGGAATTGCCCGTGGACGACCGGACGTTTTGGGGCGATGCTCGAAACCATACCGAGGAGGGGCTACGGCCGTTCCCGAGGCGGTTGAAGTTAGTTGTCGGGCCTCAGGCCCGACTGCACGCCATAGCCGTGCGCCACAAGCATACAGGCTTAGCGGTGCTCAAGCTTGACGTCGGCGACGATGCGGGAATCCGGCGACGGGTTCTTGTCGACGACATAGACCGCCTTGGTCCAATCCGGCTCTATCTCATCCTCTTCCACTTTTTCGAAGACCAAGTCCCGGGCGTACGCTGTCTGACGGATGCCGGCGATGACGGTGTCGTCCACGTCGCGCTGGTTGCTCGCCATCATGACTTTGGTGCTGTCTTCCACGCTGGGCGGGGTTGGCGGCGTGGCGGCCGGGCTTGCGCCGCGGCGGAGGTTGTGGATCACCTTCTCCAGGTCGCCCTGCGGTTGCCGCGAGAGGAGGATGAAGAGCTGCTCGGTTCCAACCTGGTCGTCAAACGAGAACCACGCGCGGTCGTTGGACGGCACCATGTAGGTGGTCTCGGGCTCAATGCGGTTGTTGCCGCCGGCGATCTCCGGCGTCGGGAACAGCACCTTCCAGCGTCCGCTGGAGCCTTTGAGGACCAAGTAAAGGTAGGCGTTGTCGCTGGATTGGACCTGCAACTTGATGCGGTCGCCGGAGCGGAAGACCGTGTCCGAATCGACTTCGCGGGTCTGGCCCGGTCCGGTCTGCTTGACGATGCTGTAGCGCAATCCCAGCGGCTCCAGCGCGTCGGAATCGGCGGCCGAAGTCGAAGCCAGAATGGCCGTCGCGCCCCCGGCCGGGCCCGAGGAATTCTTTTGGGCGGCGGGCGGGCGAGCCGCCTCCGGCGCCTTGGCCGGGGCTTTGGCGGCCGCTTGCGCCGTCTCCGTCCGTGCTGATCTGGCGGGCGCTGACTGCGCCGCCTGCTGTGTCGCGGCCGGGGGCGTGCGGCCGAAGCGGGTGGAAGATTTGCGGAACACGTCACGCGCCTGTCCTTCAACCGGCTGGGCGGCCACGGGCGCGACTGACGCGGCCAGGGCGACCGCGCTCAAGGCAATCAGGCGGATCCGGCGGGCAAACATGCCATCATTCTATACCCGCGCGCCGCCGCCGCCACCGTTTTTCTTATTCAAGCAAGGCCCACAGGCGTTGGGAGAAGGGGTCCTCGTAGCTCTCGATCGCCGAGGCGTCGATCAGCTCGATAAACGCCGCGACGCCGGAAAATCGCGCGGCCTTGAGCAGGAGCTCTTCGGGCGGCAACGACGAGCGCAGGTTGGACTCAATGGTCACCAGCGGCAACTTGCCGGTCGTCCGCGTGGTGGTCGAGCCGACGGTGAAACCCACCGCCGCCAGGATGGAGACCAGCCCGGGGCTGCGGGCCATCATCATGTCCATCGCCAGAGCGTTGACCACGAAGTCCCGCGTCGGTCCCGGCCAAGTGTCCTGCTTTTCGATCAGGGCCTTCGACAGTTGCGGCAAAGTGTAGTCGGATTTATAAGTCAGGAACCACTTATTCGGCGAGGTGACCTGGATGATGGCGGTCTGATCGCCGGCGGTGACCGCTTGGGGATACTGCCAAGGCGTGAGCGCCATGCCGCCGGACGCCGAGGCCAAGTCCTGCGCGGACATCTCGCCCATCAGCCCGAATGGCTTTTCGCGCACCTCTTCAAAGCGGCGTTGGATCTCGTTGAGCGCCTCGTCGGCTCCTTTGACAGGCTCGCGCGGACTGAGATGCTGGCCAAAAATCCGCTTGGCGGCCATCAACGGCCACAGCGTCTGGAGCTTCTCAACGAGCTCGTCATGTAGAAACTTCGAGATCTTCTCGGTCTGCTCCCGCAGCTCGAAGAGGTCTTCGAAGGTCATCGGACCCGGCGCGGCAGCGGCTTTTTTCCTAGGCATGGGGTCGCCCTCCGGCGAATTCAGACAGCATAGCTTGTTTAGGGCCGGGGAGATCGAGCGCGAACCGGGCTCTACTGGTTGTCATCGGGGTCGGGGTCGCGCACGCAGCGGAAGCCGATGAATTCGTTGCTGAGATTGACGGGCCAGCCGGCGCGGGAATAGGGCAACAAGTCCGGGTCATCTTTGGGCGAGAGGAACGAGCCGCCGCGGATGGAGATCCATGAATCGCTGGCGTTCGGGAAGCTCAGCCGCAGATCGGTGAGGAACAGGTGGAAATTCGACGGCCGGAACTCGCCCGACGTCATCTCCCACACGTTGCCGACCGTGTGCAGCACGCCAAACGGACTGGCGCTGAGGGGCAGCGAGCCCACCGGCGCCTGCGCGGGGAAGCCGTCGGCGTCGCCGTCCACGTTGGCGTGGTTGGCGGCGGGGGGCGCGTCGCCCCAGGGATAAACCCGCCCGTCGACGCCGCGGGCGGCCTTTTCCCACTCCTCATTGGTCGGGAGCCGCTTGTCCGCCCAAGCCGCGTAGGCCCGCGCGTCCTCGTAGCTGACGTTGACGACCGGGTGATCGAGTTTGCCTTCAAAGTACCCCGGGTCGTCAGGAGGGTCCGGCGGGTAATCGCGCGAGGTCGCATCGCAGAACTGCTTGTAGAGCTCGTTGGGGACCTCGGTGCGATCGATGTAGAACGCCGGCAGCTCGATCGTACGCCGCGGGTTCCACTCCTTGGCCGATTCCGCGACATCGTCGCCGACAATGCCCGCTTCGGCCGGAATCAGCATCATCAGCCCGGTCGGGGTTTCGATCTCGTACGGCAACGGCTGTGTAGTCGGGACGTCTGTCGTTTCCCGCACGCCGCTCGACGGGCCGAAGGCTACGTAGGCGGCGCCGGCCAGGAGCAAGGTCAGCAGGACGGCCGCGCCCGCCAGCAATGGCAGCGGGCTCTTCTTCCTTGGCGTCTCGTCTTTAGACGGCTCAATGGCGGGAGGGGGCGGCGCCGACGGCGGGGCGTCTTGGCCGGCAAGCGCGACGGTGTGGTCTTCCTGGGCAAGACTGGTTGTCGGCGCCCGGGTGAAGGTCGAGCTTGACGGGGGCCGGGAGCGCCATTCGTCCAGTTGCTTGCCCACTTGCGGGGTGAGCTTGACCGGGTCGGCCGACTTGACGATCCGCTCCAGGTGGTCGGCCGCATCAGCGGCGCTCTGGTAGCGATTAGCGGGATCTTTTTCGAGCAGCCGCGCGATCACGAATGACAGCGTCCGCGGGATATCGGGAACCAGCTCTTCCACCGGCTTGGGCGTCAAGGTTTGGTGGGCGTGCCAGATGGCCTGGTGGTTATCGCCTTCAAAGGGGCGCACGCCGGTGACGAGCTGATAGGCGATCACGCCCAGCGCATAGAGATCCGAACGGGCGTCGACGCCGGAGCCGATAATCTGCTCCGGCGACATGTAATACGGCGTCCCGACGGTGGCGCCCATCTGCGTCAGCGCGGAGGGCGTGGCGCCGACCTTGGCGATGCCGAAGTCCATGACGACCACTTGGCCGCGGCTGTCGAGGCGAATGTTGGCGGGCTTGAGGTCGCGGTGGACCACGCCGCGCTCGTGCGCCCAAGCCAGCGCGTCGGCCACCTGCCAGATCACCGAGGCCGTCTCGATGGGGGTCAACCGGCCGCGGCGGTCGAGGAACGAGGACATGTCCTCGCCCTCGATGAAGTTCATGATCAGGTAGTAGAGGCCGCCGCCTTCGGCAATGTCGAGGATGCGGACGATGTGCGGGTGCCCTTCGAGGCTGGCGGCGGTGCGGGCCTCCTGCATGAAGCTGGCGACGAGGTTTTCGTCGTGCGAGTAGTGCTCGGCGAGGACCTTGATGGCGCAGAAGCCGCCGTGGATGCGGTGGCGGGCCAGGTAGACGCCGGCCATGCCGCCGCCGCCGATCCAGTCCAACACGTCATAGCGATCGCCGACGACCGAGGCCAAACGCTGCTGAATGTGCTCGCGGGAAGACATCCGGGGTCGCATGGTATTGTAGCGTGGGATGGCCGAAGATTCCCCGGAACGCCTCGCATCGGTGGCGGCGAAGATTGACGCGCTGGAGCCCGGACCGGAGCTCGACGCCCGTGCGGCGCAACTGATTGGCTGGGAGGTGCTGGGCGTCTCCAAGCGTTTCTCGCGCGGCGTCCGGCCTGGAGGCGGCGACCGCGGCATTATCCCGCGCTACTCCAGCGACCCTGGCGCGGTGTTCGAATTCGAAGAGTCGCTGCTGGGCGGCGAGCATGCGGCGCTCTACATTGCGCACTTGACGGCGGCTGTCGCGCCGGAGGTGGGGGGCGCTTATTGTGAGGCGCACCTGATCGCCATCGCCCACGCTGAGCCGGATGTGCGCTGCAGGGCGGCGCTCAAGGCTTCGATGAAGATTCCGGTGAAGCTGGAAGCGCCGGTTGCGACGCGGCCGAGCGCGCGGCGGCCGGCGCGGAGCCGCGAGGAAATTGAACTGTTGTAGGGAGCTGCCGCCAGGCGGCGTGCGACTCTGCCATCCATGGTTGTAGGGCTTTTTGCGGATTTCCAAAGATGGCCGCCGCCCCTTACGGTAAAGGCGGAGAAGCTCTTGCCATGCGCCCTTTCCTGCCCGCTGTACTGATTGGCGTCGCCGCCCCGCTCGTCGCCGCCGATCCCGAATTGCTCGGTCTCGTCGGCCCCGACGCCAACTTCGTCCTCGGCGTGCGCGTCGCCGCCATTGCCGAATCGCCTCTCATTCTAGACGCGCTCTCCGGGGCCAAAGCCAAGGACGGCGAAGACGGGTTCTCCGCGATGTTTGACGCCCTCGGCGACAACCCGCTCGAAGGGCTCGAAGAGCTGCTCTTTCTGGGTCGCATGGAGCCGGGGGAGTCGGACACGACGGACGGTCTATTGCTGGCGCGCGGTGATTTCGCCGGCGACCGGTTGCAGAAGGCGTTTTGCACCGGCGGCTGCAAGCAAGAGGTTTTCAGCGGCATGACGCTGTTCCATGGCGAGCATGAGGGCGAAGCGGCCTCCTTCGTCAAGCTCAACGACCGCTACGCCGCGGCGGGCAAGCCGGCGCAGGTGAAGACGCTGCTCCAGCGGCGCGGGGCGGCCGCCAAGCCGCAACTCGCCGACGAGCTCAGCCAGTGGGTCAAGGGTTTGGACCAGCACCACATCTGGCTGGCCGCCAAGGGTCCGTTCGAGGCGCCGGACAGCGCTGACGGCGGTCCGCCGTTCGGCAAAATGGCGGAGAGCCTAATGGGCTTCGGGTTGGGCATCAGCATCGGCGATGATGTGCTGGTTGGGTTGCAGGTCGAGGCGGAAAGCGCGGAGGCCGCCGAGGAGCTTCACATGATGACGCAGGGCCTGCTGATGATGCTCAGCGCTTCGGGCGAGGGCGGCGCCAAGGACAAGTCGGCGGCGCTGCTGGAAAACCTCAAGCTGCGGCGCGAGGGCGGCCGCGTCTTCGCCGACCTGCGCATTCCGGCCGCCGAGATCCAATCCGCCGTGCGTTCCAGCTTTCTGGAGGCGGATGACGAGGAGGCCGCGCGTCCGGCGCCCGCGCCGCAACCGAAGCCGCGCAGCAAGGGGCCGATCCGGATCTATGGGCTTGGCGACGAGCCCGTCGTGGTGGGGGGAGAGCAGTAAGCAGGGAAGATTGTCGGCCGGGAAGCCCGCGCCACGAGGATTGCTCTCAGGCGGCGAGTCGATATCCTGAGAACGATATGGCGGACCGCAACCTGTTGGCTGAGCTTGAAAAAGGCGTCCAAAACTGGAACTGGTGGCGCGAGGAGCGCCATGGCTTCGTAGCGGATTTTGCCAGGGTGGACCTGCGGGGGCGCCAACTGCGCGGAGTCTCGTTCCACAACGCCAACCTCACCGGCGCGGATCTCTCCGGCGCGGACCTGCGTTACGCCGACTTCGTGGGCTCCAACCTAGCCGGGGCGCGTTTTGACGGTGCGCGGCTGGCGGCGGCCGATTTCCAGGAGGCCCGGGCCGAGGGCGCCGCCTTCGCGGAGTCGGACTTGCGCGGCGCCAAGCTGAAGAAAGCAAACTTTACCGGCGCGTCGCTGACCGGAGCGGACCTGCGCGCAGCCGAGCTCCATCGCACCAACTTCACCCGCGCCAACCTGTCGGGCGCGAATCTGGGCGATGCGATGGTTTTGGAGGCGCGCTTCACCGACGCCTTGCTCGATGGCGCCGATTTGTGCGGTGTGGAACTACGGCTGACGATCGGTTTGACTGAAGAGCAGAAAGCGGTGGCCAAGGGCGTTGGCGAGCTGGGCTCCGGGTGGTTGACGCGGCTGGTGATGAAGTTCCGGTAGCCCCGGACTGACGTCTGGGGTTCGGTTGCGCTTAGGCGTCGCGCCGCTTGTATTGCTCGATGTCTGGACCGATTTTGCCGCGTTTGGTGCGCTCCAGCAGCGAGCTGATCTCGGTTTCGCTGAACGGTTTCTCGTTCTTGATGACGGCTACGTTCTCCTCAAGCTGCTCGATGGTTTCGACGCCGGAGACGATCGTGTGCGGGTCCATCGCCATGCCGTAGCGGAGGCATTCGGGGATGGTGGCGATGCCGTTTGACGAGATGTGGCCGATGGCGTTGGTCTTCATCGCCAGCAAGCCGTAGCCCTCGGCCCGCGCCTTGGCCATCACGTCGCGGAACGGCAGGTAGTGCGGGTCAATCAGGTTGACCGGGTGTTGGATCGTCTCCCAGCCGTCGTAGCCGGCCAGCAAGGCCTGGTGCACTTCCGGGTCGTGGTGGCCGGTGAATCCGATGTGGCGGACTTTGCCTTGCTCCTTAGCCTTGACAAAGGCTTCGAGCGAGCCGCCGGGTGCGAAAATGCGCTCGACCTCGTCCATCCGCGCCACCTCGTGGCAGGCCCACAGGTCGAGGTAGTCGGTGTGCATGCGCTTGAGCGTCTCTTCAAGCTGCTGCATGGCGGCGCCGCCGGTGCGAAGCTGCGCCTTGCTCATCAACAGCGCTCTCTGGCGCTTCGACGAATCCTTGAAGACCGCCCCGTAGGTGATGTCGCTCTCGCCCTGGTGGTACTTGTGCGCGGAGTCGAAGAAATTGACCCCCAGATCGAGCGCCCGGTCGATCAAGCGCACGCCGTTCTCCTCGCCCTTGACGCGCATGTGGAAGCCGCCGAGGCAAAACAGCGAGACCTGCATGCCGGTCTTGCCGAGCGTGCGCATCGGCATTGGCGATTGAGCGGCGAGCTTGGCGCGGGCGGCGGCGGTCAGAGCGGCCGCGGCGGTGGAGAGGAATGTTCTGCGTTCCATGATTTTCGCCGCTTAGCATAGCAGTTTCCCTCAGTCTGCCGATGAGTGTGGAGATGGAGCTGAGCATGAATCGTCGGCAAACCCCCGATCGGCGCCACAATCCGCGACGGTTGTGCTCCGAGCTCGTCGAAGTCACCTTCGACGACCAGGAGGGCAACTCCGTCACGACCATGGCCCTGGTGGAGGACATCAGCGAAGACGGTTTGTGCGTCTCCAGCAGCCTGCCGATCTCGCCCGGACGGATCGTACGGCTGTGCGCGGAAGGCATGAAGGCCGGCGGCGTCGTCCGCTACTGCGAGCTCGGCGACTACAGCTATCTGCTGGGGCTGGAGCTGGAGCCAGGCTGGCGCGGCGACTGGCAACCCCGCCACGAGCTGTCGCTGACGCAGGCCGAGGAGGAGTGAAAGCGCCGCCCCCAAACGAGCCGCCCGGCTTGAGCCGGCGGGTGTTTTGAAATCCCGGCCACCCGCCAGGTAAACCTAGGCGACAGTTGTGCGA
>CAYOPA010000070.1:0-15778 GCA_964405625.1 uncultured Bryobacterales bacterium | reverse complement strand
AACAACAAAAACGACCTGCCATGAAACGCGCCGCCGCCCCCGCGCAAGCTCCCGCCGAAACAAACCGAGGTCAAAATGTAGAAACTCCAGGGAGCCGCCCAGGTTTACCTGGGCGGCTCCAACCGGTCGTCGGCCGGTTGGTCTACCAGTACAGCTTCAGCGCCAACTGCATGCGGCGCGGCTGGTTGGCCGTGCCTTGCACCCGGCCAAAGTTCGGCGAGGTGATGTTGCGGTCCCCTGTCTGGAAGATCGAACGGTTGAAGGCGTTGAAGGACTCCCAGCGAAGGTCGGCGCGGATGCGCTCGGTGAAGCTGAAGCTTTTTGCGAGCGAGAAGTTCTCCACCAAGTCCCAGGGCGTGCGGGCCTTGGGGTTGTAGCGGGTGGCGTCGCCGGGCCGGTTGCGGCCCAACGCCGTCGAGCTTTGCTGCCCGAAGCTGGAGGAGGGAATGAAGTAGCGGTCATCGCCCAGCCAGTTCGGGTTCTTGTGTTCAACCACCCAGTTGTCGTACGTGCCGGCCTGGTCCATGTACAGCGCGTTCATGCGGCTGGCGAAGGTGTTGAAGTTGTTGGCGTTGACCAAAGCAATCGCGCCGCCGGAATTGTAGAACTGCGTTGCCGTCAGCCGCCAGCCGCCCAGCACGGCCGCCAGCGGGCCACCCTGGCCCAGAAGCTTGCGGCCCTTGCCCACCGGCAGCTCCCAGATGTAGCTCATCTTGAAGTTATGCGTGCGGTCCAGGTCGCTGATGGACTTCTCCAACCGCCGGTTGTAGTGGTCCTGCGCCGTTGTCGCTTCGCCAAAGGAGTCCACGTCGCTGATGAGCTTGGAGAACACGTAGGAGCCTTGCAGGGAAACGCCGGCGGCGTACTGCTTGTTGATCTTCATGATCCAGGAGTGGTAGCTCGAGTGGCCGCTCTTGTCGCCATGGCCTTGGAATGTCTGAATCGTGCGGACCTGCGGGAACGGTCGCAGCGCCTGCGAGACGCTCACGTTTTGGCCGAAGTCTTGGAAGATCTCCCGGTACGGAACCTGAATGCCGGCGGCTTGCGCCTGGTTGGAATCAAGGCGCGCGCCCAGAAGGTTGTTTCCCAACAGGTCGACCATGTCCCAAGGCACTTGGTTGATGTTCTTCAGACCGGCGACCAGCCTCGCTCCGACCGTGGCGTTGTAAGACGTTTCCACCACCCAGCTCTGGCCGAGTTGGCGCTGGATGGATAGCGTCCACTGGTAGGTTTCCGGCAGGCGGACCGCCTCGTTGTCCCAAAACGCGGTGTTGTTGCCGTTGGAAAACGCCGGGTCGATGAACGGCGGACGTGGAAACGGCGGAATGCCTTCGTCCAACCGGAAGGCCGGCGTGACGCCCTGGTCGGTGGTGACCGGACGGAAGATGATGATGGCGCCTTCGAAGTGGGTCGAGCCGGTGACCGTCTTGACCACGCCGTTGGAGACGCCCGCGCCGGCGCGGATCACAGTCTTGTCGTCGAGCTGGTAGGCCAGCCCCAACCGGGGCGCGATTCCGCCGTAGGAGCCGGGCGTGATGGCGCGGCTGTTTTCGCGGCCCTCGCCGAAGCCGGCGAAGCGCAGCGCCCCGAGCAGCGGTGTCCCGTCGGCCCGCGTCGCGCCGGGGTTGGGCCGGTCCGGCGTCCAGTCGCTCCAGCGGTCCTCGGCCTCAATCGGCGGCAACGTAAACTCGTAGCGGACGCCATAGTTGAGCGTCAGCTTGCGGTTGATCTTGAAGTCGTCCTGGATATAGAACCCGTGGCTGCGCCACTGCTGGCCCACAAAGCGGTCGTTCTCGGTGCCGCCGCCCCAGGCCTCTCCCAGCAGGAACGATGCAAACGAGCTGCCGCCGCCCACCGCCAGGTTGTTGTTGCCGGGGATGGACGTGCTCAGCCGCCGGAAGTCGGCCTGACCCATCAGCGACTGCCGCCCGAAGCCGTTGTAGTGCATCAGCTCGTAGAGGTAGCCACCCTTGATGGTGTGCTTGCCGCGCGTGATCGTAATGTCGTTGCCGACCGACCAAACCGGGTTCTCCGAGCCGTCTCCTGCCGAGGCGCCCCAGTTCTGAAAGTCGTCAAATGTGATGATCGGGAAGTTCTCGTTGCAGTCAAAGGCGTTGGGGATGCAGACGCCCTTACCCTGCCAATCGCCGCCGACGTTCTCCGAGGCGTTGCGCTCCTTCCACATCTGCAGTCCGCCGTAGAACGAGTTTACGATCGTCGGCGTGATGACCCAGGTGGCCCCGAAGCGGTGCAGCGGGCTGCGCTGCCGCCCCCGGCGCGTGCCGTTCAGCGGCGCCGGCAGGCCCGGAAAGCCATCCGCGCCGGGCGAAGGGCCGTTGTGGAAGCCCAGATTGTAGAGGTAGTTCACGCGGAAGCTGTCCGTGAAGTGGTGGTCGGCCCGGATGGAGAACTTGTCCCAGGGGTTGAGCACCGTGCCGAGGGTGTTGATGTAGTTGTTGCGTACGTACGCGCTGGTGCCGGCCGGACCGGCGTTGTTGAGACCCAATACCGGCTGCGCCTGGGCCTTGATCCCGTTTGCCACCGACGAGAAACGCGACTGTGGGATGCGGTTGCCGGGGAAGGGGTCGCGGATGAAACCGGCGCCGTTCGGGTTCGGCCGTGTCGTGGCGGGATCGTAGATTTGGATCAGCCGGTCGTTCTGATCGACCCAGAACGTAAAATCGCCGTCGTACATCTCCGGCGTCGGAGCGCTGAAGCGTTGGCTGGCCGCGCCGACGCGGTCTCGGAACCATTCCTGGGCCGCGAAGAAGAAGGTCTTGTTCCGGCCGTCATAGACCTTGGGGATGTAAACGGGGCCGCCCACGCTCCAGCCGAAATCATGCTGTTTGAGCGTGGCCTTTTCGGCTTCAAAGAAGCGTCTGGAGTCGAGGGCGTCGTTGCGCAGGAATTCATACGCCGTGCCGTGCAACTCGTTTGTTCCCGACTTGGTGGTAAAGGTCATGATGCCGCCCGAGGCGCGGCCATACTCAGCCTTGAAGCCGTTGGATTCCACTGTAAATTCTTGGATTGCATCCACGGAAGGGGTATTGACGCTGGCCCACTCGACGGAGTTAAAGCGGCCTGTAAGAATCGATACGCCGTCCATGGTCGCCCCGTACGAGCCGCCGGTGGCGCCGCCGATTTGAAAGTCACGGTCCTCGTTGCCGCCGTTGAACTGGTTGGCTTCAGGCGTAATTAGCGCCAGGTCAAACGGGCTGCGCATCCGGCCGCCCACCACCAGCGGGAGCTCGTCAATCATCTTCGTCGAGACCGAGGCGGTGATTTTTGCGCTCGTCGTATCAAGCTGTACGGCCGAGCTGACAACTTCTACTGACTCACTCACGGAGCCGACCTCCAGCACGGCCAGGATGCGGGCAGTGCCACCGGCGATCAGTGTAATGTCGGTCACAACAAACTGTTTGAAACCGTCCGCTTCTACTTCGACGCGATAGCCGCCGGCCAGCAGGGAAGGGACGGTAAAGTTGCCCGATTCATTCGTCGAGGTTTGAGCGACGGTATTGGTGCTGACTCTCACAGCCTTGACCGTTGCCCCTGGAATGACGGCGCCGGATGCGTCCGAAACCGTGCCGGTGATGACGCCGCGGTCGGCTTGGCCGAATAAGGCAATACTGGAGAGGAGGCACAGGGCTCCCCAACGAACTACAATTCGCATTCCCCTAACCCTCCGAAAGGCTCTGCCTCAAGTCCCGGCCATGGGTTGAACGGCAATCGTTCGATAACCCAGCCCGATGAAGTATATTCCAGAATGCTCAACGTTGACAATAGGATTCTTTGGGGTCCCAGAAAAAGTTTTCGCATTGCCCGCAAACGCGTTCTTGCCGGGCTGGCCGCACCGGACAAATGCGGTTCTTTTGACAGCGAAGAAACGATTCTTCGCGGCCCCGTGTCTACTCCGGGAGGATGAAAAATTTATGGGCGTTCCGATTGTTCGCGTGTTGGGTCTGATTCGAAGCTACCGCTCGGCGGGACCGCTGGCTAGGCAGGACCGACTGGCCAGCGGCGTTGCCGGGATCTCTCTGGTGGTCTCCGGCTTGCGGCGCGGCGGCCTGTTCGGGGTGGCCATGGCGGCGGTCGGCGCTGACTTGGTTTACCGCGGCGTTCGCGGCGAAGGCCATATTTATGAGTTGATCCATGCCCCCGAGGCGAAAATGCTCGCCGCGCCCGTTCCGCAGCGCGGCTGAGCTTGGTAAGCTAAGCCCTCGCGGAGGGCCGGACGGCTGCGGTCGCCCGGTATGCGATCGGTTTGAAAATTACGAAAGTCACGCCACGCGCCATCGCCGAGCCTGGCGGCCGGCGCTACATCGTTTTGCGGCTGGATACCGAGGAGGGCGTTTCCGGTTACGCCGAGACAGCCGCGACGCCGTCCCCGCAGGTCGCGGCGGACAGCCTGAAGCGGGAGCTGCAGCCGCTGGTGGGGCTCGATCCGGTCCGGGCGGTTCGGGTGGACGAGGATCTGCGTCGGTCCGGCGCCGGCGGTCGTGCGCGAGCCGCCGCCAACACGGCCTGCCTGGATATCCTCGCCAAAGCGACGAAGGCGACGGTCTACGAAATACTGGGCGGCCCCACGCGCCACAAGGTTCGCGCCTTGGCTGCGCTGGAAGGCGCCTCGGCGGGTGAATTGCGCGACTTGGTTCTGGCGGCCAAGGCGGACGGGTACCGAGCCTTCTCAATCCCCCTGCACATGCCGGCGGACATGCAACGAGGCCGCTCCTTCTTCACGGGCGTGCGGGAATTACTGAATAGTTTGCGCGCCGCCGCCGGGGATGAGTGCGATTTCGTGCTCGACTGCGCCGGCCGTCCGTCGCCGGGCGAGGCGTTGTCGATCGCCGACCGCGTGGAGGATTTCCACCTGCTTTGGATGGACGAGCCCTGCGGAGATCTCAACGCGACATCCCAGGCGTCGGTCTCAAAGGGCGCGGTGACGCCTGTGGGCTTCGGCCGAAGCTATGCCGACAACGCCCGCTTCCAGGACCTGTTGCGCGAGGACGGCATCGACGTGCTGCGGCCGTCCCTGGCCGTGCACGGGCTGACCTCAATCCGCAAGGCGGCCGCGCTGGCCGAGAGCTACTACGTGGCCGTAGCGCCCTATCACCGGGGCGGACCGATTGGGACCGCCGCCGGCATACAGCTTTGCGCCGCGCTGCCCAATTCCTTCTGCCAGGAGACGCCCTATTCCACAAACCGGGCGGACCGGCAAGCCCGCGCCGCCATCAGCGGTTGGGACGAAAAGCCCGTGGATGGGTTTTTTCCGTTGAACGCCAAGCCAGGCCTCGGCGTCGAGATTGACGAGGCGGCCCTGGAAGCGCATACCGTGGCTCGTTGAGAGGAAGGGAATCCGCCATGAACCGACGCGAACTGTTGAAGACTTCGCTTTTGGGGGCCGCCGCCGCGCCCGCCTTGGCCGCCGCCGAGCGTCGCGCAACGGCGCTGGGGTGCGGAGACTGCGCCCCGGCTCAGATTGCGCTGGCGCTGCCGTCGGCGCCCCGTTTGCGTGTCACCGGTGTCAAGACCTTCGGCGTCACCAGCGACGTGCTGCCCTCGGACCGGCCGCACGTCTTTGTCAAGCTCGAGACCGACGCGGGCGTGATCGGCTGGGGCGAGGCCACGCTCGAAGGCAAGGCCGCCGCCGCCATGCAGGCCGTGCACGACCTCTCCTACGCGGTCATCGGCCAGGACCCGATGCAGGTGGAGCATCACTGGCAGTCCATGTATATTCACGCCTTCTACCGCTCGGGGCCGGTGCTGGCGTCGGCGATTTCGGGCATCGACCAGGCGCTGTGGGACATTCGCGGCAAAGTGCTCAATCGGCCCGTCTTCGAGCTGTTGGGCGGCCCCATTGACGAGCGCGGCGTGCGCGGCTACTACCATCTACGCAACGTGCTGCCGGCGAACGCGCCCTACCGCGAGCAGGTCGCCGCGATTCGCGAGCGCGCCGAGCAATACGGCGTCACCGCCTTCAAGACCGGCATCCCAGGCTTCTACGAATGGATCGACACGCACGAGCGCATCAAGGAGGCGATAGACCGCCTGCACGTGCTGCGCGAGGTGATGGGCGATGAGATCGATATTGGCGTCGATTTCCACGCTAAGACCAGCCCCACCGTCGCCGTGCAGATCTGCAAGGAGGTTGAATCGCTGAACCTGATGTTCGTGGAGGAGCCGTGTCCCCCGGAGAACGTGAAGGCGATGAAGCGCATCTCTGACCGCACTACCGTGCCCATCGCGACCGGCGAGCGGCTGATTACGCAGTACGGCTGCCGTGAGGTGATCGAGCAGAAGGTCGTGGACATTTTGCAGGTCGACGTGAACCACGTCGGCGGCATCAGCTCGTTGTGGAAGGTCGGCGCAATGGCGGAGGCTTCCGGCGTTTTGATGGCGCCGCATGCTTGCGAAGGGCCGATCGGCGCGGTGGCTTCGTGCCACGTGGACGCCGCCATGCCGAACTTCCTGGTGCAGGAGATTTGCAGCGGCGTGGAGCCGGATGGCAAGGACAGGCTGTGGGAAGAGCTGCTGGGATATCCGGCCATGCGGATGGTCGGCGGTTACTACCCGCTGCCGGACAAGCCCGGTTTGGGCGCGGATATTGACGAACGGGTGCTCGAAAAGTACCCGTTCGGCGGAACGAAGCCGTTCCTGTCGCTGCCGGTACACAAGGACGGCTCCATCGCGTCGCCGTGACGCGTTGTGGCGCAGGCGCCCACGCCTGCCGCCTCGACCTCCAGGTCGAGGCCTGCGGGATCCCGTCGGAAAGGCGGCTTTCGTTACGATTCTAGCCAACCCAGCGAGAGCCGGGCCAGGCAAATCTCGTCGGAATAACGCGCCTCCCCGCGTTCATACAGCAACCCGACAGAGCCGTCTGGCAGCCGCGTCAGGCTGGAGTACGCCGAGCGGCCTTCGAAGATCAGCCGCGACACCGGCCACGTTTTGCCGTCGTCAAGGCTCATGCGGACCGTCATCCGGACCCGCTCGCCGCGTTCGGGCGAGATCGGCGGGCTGGGGTTGGAAAACAGGAGCCGTCCGCCGCCCGGCTCGTCGGGCCAGGAGTAGCGAATGATGCTCGCCTGGACGGCGGGGTCGCCCAGGTGGGCGTCAAACTCGGGCGGGGTCCAGGTCTCGCCGCCGTCGCCGCTGAAGGCCACGGAGCGGTAGCCCGTGCGCTCCTCGTTGGTAAACGACTGGCTGCGCATGTTCATGCAAAGCCGGCCGTCGGCGAGCTCCACCGCCTGGCTCTCGTTGCAGGCGGGCGCGATCGGCGCGCTAAAGCGCCAGCTCTCGCCGCCGTCGTCGGAAATCAGCGAGTGCGCGGCATAGCCGTCCTTCTCCGACGAGTGGTTGGCCGGCACGACGATGCGCCCGGCGCGCGGCCCGCGCTCGATCTGGATGGAAACGCCGGGACCGGTGGCGTACCACCACCAGTCCGGCGCCTTGGCCTGGTCGGTGATCTCCCGCGCCGGGGCCCACGTTTTGCCTTCATCGTCCGACCAAGTCAGGTAGACCTTGCGGGGACCCTTGCCCGTGCCGGCGTGGAGCTCGCGGCCGCCGTCCGCGCCCAAGTTCCAGGTCATCGGCAGCAGGATGCGGCCATTGCGACGGTCGACCACGGGGCAGGGGTTGCCGCAGGTATTGCCGGGGTCGGCCCAGACGACCGACTGAGCCGACCAGGTGCGGCCGCCGTCCTCGGAACGCTTGACGAGCATGGCGATGTCGCCGCTGTCGCCCGAGCCCTCCTTGCGGCCCTCGCAGAACGCGAGCACGGTCCCTTTGGGGGTGGTCAGCAGAGAAGGGATGCGGTAGGTGTGATAACCGTCCGTCCCGCCGGCGAAAAGCGTTTGTTCGTCAAAAGGCTCGGCGGCGGCCGGTTGAGGCTCTTTCCCGCACCCGCTCGCCAGCGCCATCGCGCCAAATCCGACGAAGTCCCGTCTCGTGAACATGCCCTACGTTTTAGCACCTCCGGCTTACCGTAAACCGGCGGCCTGCTCAAATAAATCCGTCACACGTTCCCAAGAAAAGCGCCCCCGCACCAACTCCAGTCCGGCTTCGGCCACGCTCCGACGCTCGCCGGGATTGTTCAGCAACCGCAGGCACTGCTCGGCAAAATCGTCCGACTCATCGGCGATTCGAATGTCGCTGGGCGGATGGATCTCCAGCCCCTCGGCGCCGATCGTCGTGGAGACGCAAGCCAGCCCAGCCGCCATCGACTCATAGATCTTCAGCCGCGTGCCGCCGCCAATGCGCAAGGGCACAATCGACAATTTTGCGCCCCACAGATAAGGCCGCACGTCGTCCACCGTGCCCGTCACCGTGATGCGCGAGTCCTCGCGCGACAGCTCGATCACGGCGCCGGCCGGACGACGACCCACGATCGCCAGCGTCGTTTCCGGCCGCCGCTCGACAATCCGCGGCCAGATTTCACGGCAGAAGTGCTGCACGCCGTCGATATTGGGCATCCAGTCCATGGAGCCCAAAAAGACGAGGTCAGCGCCGGGCTCGGCGCGCTCGGGCGGCGCGAAATAGTCCGTATCCACGCCGGTCGGCACGGCCGGGATGTCGTTGACGCCGAAAAGCTCCCGCATCGCCCGCGAATCCGCTTCCGACACCGCCACCACCCGACGCACCGCCCGGCAAACGCTGCGCTCATAGCGCTCCATGCGTTCGGCCTGGCGGCGAAAGTAGAACCGCCGCATCGCTCCCTGAGCTTGGGCGGCGTGGCGACGCCACAGCATCGTCTCCACGTTGTGCTGGAACAGGATCACCTCGTCGAGCGACTCAAAGCTCGGCGCGGGCGCCAGAAAATCACAAAACACGGCATCGTACTTTTCTGACGCACGAAGCTCGGAGATCTTCCGCTTCAGCGTCGGCGGATTCCAGCGCGACACCGCCAGCGGAATGGACGAAACCGCGCCGCCCAGCAACTGCCAAGCGAACGCCGACGAGGTTTTTGGCGGCGCCTCGTGCGTAACGGCGAACGAGCGGCTGGAGTATTCTCCGGCGCGCTCGGGGCCTTCGGTCTCGCCCGGAGCGGTCAGGCCGACATAGTGCACCTCATGGCGGGCGTGCAGGCGCTTCAGCGTCTCCAGCGTACGGATCTGCCCGCCCTTCGTGGTGGGGTGCGGAAAATCGGACTTCACCCACAACAGCTTCATCGCGCGTCCGCCACAAGCTCGTCCCAGTCCAACGGCCCGCGGCCCTTGAGATAGACTTCGCCCCAAATTTGCAGATTCAATAGACGCCAGAGGCGGTCGGTGGCGTCGACGGCGCCGGCGGTTTGGCCTTCAATGAGGATGTCGAGCATCTCGCGGTCCAGCAGCTCGGCGAGCAAACCGTCCCGCTTGCGCAGCAGGCCGAAGACGGGGGCCGCGAAGTCCTCGCGCAGCCAACGGCGCAGCGGCGTCGGAAAACCCATTTTCGGGCGATAAATGACGTCGTGCGGGATGAGGTCCTCGGCCACTTTCTTGAAAATGTACTTGCCCACGCCCTTGCGCAGCTTCATGTGGTCCGGCACGCCGGCCGCAAACTCCACAAACGAGTGGTCCAGAAACGGAACCCGCGACTCGATGGACGTAGACATGCTCATCTGGTCCTGCTTCATCAGCAGCTCCACGAGGTACGTCTTCAAATCACTGTAGAGCAGGCGCGACAACAGCGGCTTGCCCTCGGTCGCCCGCCAATGCGCGATGAAGGAATCGTAGACCGGGTCGGCTCGGCGCTCGGCCGAGGTCAGCAGCAACGCCTGCTCTTGTGGCGAAAAAGCGGAGTGGAAATTATCGATGTAAAGCGACTCAAACCCGAGCTCCCGGCCCAGAAACGTGTGCTGAAGCTTGCGGCGCAGCCCGGCTTTGAGCAGCGGCGAGGTCGCCACGAACCGGCGTATGCCCTTCCGCAGCGACCGGGGCAGCAGACCGTACGTCCCGGCCGCTTTCTGGTTGAGCATGTAGAAGCGATAGCGAGCGTAGCCGGCGAAAAGCTCGTCGCTGCCCTCGCCCGTGAGCACGACCTTCACATCCTCGGCGGCCAGCTTGGAGACGTAGTGCAAGGAAACGCTCGACGGCCAGGCAATCGGCTCGTCCTCGTGCCAGATCAGCCGGGGCAGCGCCTCAAAAAACTGTCGGGCGCTGACGGTGATTTCGCGGTGATCGGTTCCGATTTTCTCCGCCACCTGCGCCGCTAAAGCGAGCTCACTGTATTCAGCCTCGGCGTATCCGACCGAAAAAGTCTTGACCGGCTGATTGGTTAGCCGCTTAATCACCGCCGCGACCGAGCCGGAGTCCACGCCGCCGCTCAGGAACATACCCAGCGGCACGTCCGCCATCAGGTGGCTTTCGACGGATTGCTCAAAGCGCTCGCGGCAATCTTCGATCCATTCCGCATCGGTCTGCAGCTCAAACTGCTCCGGGATAGGGATGTCCCAGTACTGGCGGATTTCGGGCGCGGCGCCGGGGCGAACCGTGAGCGTATGGCCGGGCATCAGCTTGCGGACGCCGCCGAACAAGGTGCGGTCGTCGCTGGAAAACCCGAATGCGAGGTGCTCGGCGAGCAGCGATTGGTCAAACCGCACGCCGACGGCCGGGTGCTCCAATAGCACCTTGATTTCGGACCCAAAAACGAAATTTCGACCGTCCCAAGAATAATAAAACGGCTTAATGCCAAGCCGGTCGCGGGCGCAGAACAGCGTTTCGGATTGGCGGTCCCACAGCGCGAAGGCGAACATGCCGCCAAAACCCTCCACACAGGCGGGGCCGCGCTCGGCGTAGGCGTGGAGGATGGTTTCGGTGTCGCAGTGGGTGCGATAGCGGCGGCCGGAGCGTTCGAGCTGCTTGCGTAGTTCGGCGTGGTTGTAGATTTCGCCGTTATAGACGAGCTGATAGCGCTGCTCGGCGTCGGCCATCGGCTGGGCGCCGGCGGCGACGTCGATGATGCTCAAGCGACGGTGGCCCAGAGCGACGGGCCCGTCGCTCCAACATCCCTCGCCGTCGGGGCCGCGATGGGCCATCACGCCGGTCATGCGACGCAGCACGGCGTCGGCCGAGGCGTCGGGCTCACGGGTGAGAAAACCAGCAATACCGCACATGGCAAAGGCAGGCGCGGGGCCGGCGGGCGACGCCCCGAAACCCAGAGTAGCACCGGAGTCCGCCGAGCCTGGCCGCGTCCTCTTGATATTCGATCTTTATTCGCCTAGAATAGATAGCGAAGGAGAAAGCGATGGCTCTGACCAAGCGGCAGTGGGAAGCGCTGGACTTTATTTCGCGGTTTTTGGCCGAAAACGAGTACAGTCCCAGCTTCGAGGAGATCGCCGAAGGCCTGGGATTGGCGTCGATTGCGACGGTCCACAAGCACTTGACCTCGCTGGAGGCGAAGGGCTACCTCAAGCGCGGGTTCAACCAGAGCCGGGCGCTGGAGCTGACTCCCAAGTATTTTCGCGAGCAGCGCATGCATCGGCGCGAATCGCAGGCGCGCAAGCCGTTCGTGGTGGAGACGCCGCTGCTCGGCGTGATCGCGGCCGGTCGGCCGGTGGAGACCTTCGCGCAACCCGAGCGGCTGTCGTTTCCCGAATTTTCCGGCGCAAAAGAAATTTATGCCTTACAGGTTCGCGGCGAATCGATGATCGACGATCACATCGTCGAGGGCGACTTCGTGCTGGTGGAGCAGACCGACCGGGTGCGCGACGGCGACATCGTGGTGGCGCTGGTGGACGGCAGTGAAACCACGCTGAAAAGGCTCTACCGCGAGCCCAACGACATGGTGCGGTTGCAGCCCGCCAACCAGGCCATGGAGCCCATCCGGGCGGCCGCCCGGGATGTGCAGATCCAGGGACGAGTTTTGGCCGTGCATCGGCGCTACGCCTAAGCGCGGCGTTGCACCCCGGTTGCAAGCCGCTCGAAAGCGCGGCTAGAATCAAACTTTGGGTGTTCCTGGAGGAGCAATGGACGTCGAGCAGAAAGTAAAAGAGATCATCTGCGAGCAGTTGAGCGTGGAGGAGTCCGAGGTGGTACGCGAAGCGTCCTTCATCGAAACCCTAAACGCCGACTCGCTCGACATCGTTGAGCTGATCATGGCCTTCGAAGAGGCCTTCGGGATCGAGATCCCCGATGACGAAGCGGAAAAGATTCGCACCGTTGGCGATGCGATCGACTACATCGCGGCGCACGCCGTAACCCCCGACGAAGACTAGACAGATCAGCCCGGCCGGTTCAGAGCCGGGCCAAGGAGCCCCGATTTGCGAAGAGTCGTCGTCACCGGAGTAGGAATCACTTGCCCGGTGGGAATCGGCACCGACGAGTGCTGGCAGAATCTATGCGCCGGCAAGGGCGGGATCGGACCGATCACTCTGTTCGACGCCGCTGAGTTTTCGTGCAAAATCGCGGGCGAGGTCGATGGGTTCGACCCGCTCGCTTTTGTTTCCAAGCGCGACCTGCGCAAGATGGGTCGCTTTATCTACTTCGCGCTGGCCTCCGCCGAATTCGCCATGCAGGCCAGCGGTTTTGAGGTCACGCCCGGCAACGCCGAGCGCATCGGCGTCTACATCGGCAGCGGCATCGGCGGCTTCGATGTGATCGAACGCGAGCACACCAAGCTGCTGGAGGGCGGCCCCCGCAAGGTGTCGCCGTTCTTTATTCCGGCGACCATCGTCAATTTGGCGTCCGGCCATGTTTCGATCCGCTGGGGGGCCAAGGGACCGAACTCGGCCACCGCCACGGCCTGCACTACTGGCGCTCACGCGGTGGGGGATTCGTTCCGCATCATCGCCCGCGGCGACGCCGATGCGATGCTCTGCGGAGGCGCCGAGGCGGCGATCACGCCGATGAGCATTGCCGGCTTTGGCAATATGAAGGCGCTGTCGACGCGCAATGACGATCCCACGCGCGCCTGCAGGCCGTGGGACGTGGATCGCGACGGCTTTATCGTTGGCGAAGGCGCCGGCATCCTGATGCTGGAAGAGCTTGAGCACGCCCGCCGGCGCAACGCGCCGATCGTGGCTGAGATTGTCGGCTACGGCATGAGCGGCGACGCCTATCACATTACCTCTCCGGTCGAAGACGGCGACGGGGCCTTCCGCGTCATGCGTAACGCGCTCCAAGACGCCAAGGTGGACCCATCGCAGGTCGGCTACATCAACGCGCACGGCACCTCCACGCCGCTGGGCGACCGCATTGAGTCCATCGCCATTCGGCGCCTGTTTGGCGACCACGCGTACAAGATCGCCGTCAGCTCCACCAAGTCGATGACAGGGCACTTGCTCGGCGGCGCTGGCGGGCTGGAGGCGGGCATCACGGCGCTGGCGCTGCGCGATCAGATCGCCCCGCCCACCATCAACCTTGATCATCCCGATGAGGGGTGCGATCTCGACTACGTACCCAAGGTCTCGCGCAAGTTGGAGATCGAGTACGCCCTGACGAACTCGTTCGGCTTCGGCGGCACCAACGGCGCGCTGTTGTTCAAGCGCTACAGAGAGGATTAGGGCGTTGGAGATCGTCGTCTGCCTGAAGCAAGTCCCGGCGCGCGACGCGTCGTTGAGGCGGAACGACTCGGGCGATTGGATCGCCGACGTGGATCTCTCGCCCGAGATGAACGAGCCGGACTCGTACGCTCTGGAGGAGGCTTTGCGCCTCAAGGAGCAGCATGGCGGCCGGGTGACCGCTATCTCGGCCGGCCCCGTCGCGGCCGCCTCGGCGCTTCGCGAAGCGCTGGCGAAGGGCGCTGACTCCGCCGTGCTCGCTGAGGACGACCGGTTTCGCCGGTCCGATCCTTTGGCGACGGCCCGGGCTTTGGCGGCGGTCATCCGGCGCCACCCCTTCGACCTTGTGCTGACGGGATTGCAGTCCGACGACGCCGGCTTCGGCCAGGTCGGCGTCGTGCTGGCCGAGCTGCTGGACGTACCCCACGCGGCGATCGTGGTGGCCGTTGAGGTCGAGGGGGACGGGTTGACGGTCAAGCAGGAGCTGGAGGCCGGCTGGTTCCAGAAGACCCAAATTCCCATGCCGGGGCTGCTGACGATCCAGTCCGGCATCAACAAAGTGCGCTACGCGACGCTGATGGGCATCAAGAAGGCGCGCTCCAAGCCGCTGGACACTATCTCCGCGGCGGAGCTCGGAGTCAGTCTGGACCCGTCGCAACGCATCGCCCGGCTGTACAGCCCGGAGAGCTCCAAGCAGACGCGAATGCTCGCCGGCTCAGCCAAGGAGCAGGCTGAGGCGCTGGTGGAGAAGCTACGGTTTGAGGCGCGCGCGCTATGAGCGTTCTCGTCGTCGTTGAGCGGCAGGAGGGGCAGGTCCTGCCCATCAGCCTGGAGGCGCTGGCCGCCGGACGGGGAGCCGCGGATGCGCTGGGCGTCTCGCTGGCCGCCGTGGCGCTGGGTCCCGAAGGGCCGGCCTCGCTTGCGGCCAAGCAGGTGGACGAGGTGATTCACCTGGACCACGAGCTGTTGGCGAACTACACAGCCGACGGATATTCGGTCGCTCTCGCCGCCCTGATTGCTGACACGACGCCGCGCCTCGTGCTGTTCCCGCACACCTACCAGGTCCGCGAGTACGGCCCCAAGCTGGCGACGCGGCTGGGGCGACCGTTCCTCAGCGACGTCGTCGAGCTCCGCTTTGACGGCGGCCGGCCGATATTCGTGCGGCAGATGTTCCAGGGCAAGTTTCAGGCCGATGTTGTGGCTGAGGGCGATGGCGTCTGCATCGCGTCGGTGCAGTCGGGCAGCTTTCGCGCCGATTCGCTGGTCGACGGCGAGCCCAGGCCGATCCGCCAATTCGGCGTCCAGCTCAGCGCGGAGCAGATCCGGACCAAACCGCTGGAGCGATTTCGCGAGACAGCCGGCGCGGTCGATCTGACGGCGGCGGAGCGGATTGTCTCGGTAGGGCGCGGCATCAAAGACCCGGAAAACCTTCCCATGATTGAAGAGCTCGCCCGGGCGCTGGGGGCCGAGGTGGCCGCGTCCCGTCCGATCTGTGACAACGGCTGGATGCCGTTGGATAGGCAGGTGGGCAGCTCGGGCCAGACCGTCGCGCCGAAACTTTATTTGGCTTTAGGGATCTCCGGGGCCATCCAGCACGTAGTGGGAATGAAAGGCTCGAAGACGATTGTCGCGGTCAATAAGGACGCCTCCGCGCCGATTTTCGAGATCGCCGACTACGGAATCGTGGGCGACCTGTTCGAGGTCGTGCCGGCTCTGATCGCGGCGCTGAAGCGCTGAGCGCGGCAATGGGCATCCGCCCGGAGGCCCCTTTTGCTGAAACGCTCCATCGCCCTGCTCGCCATTACGGTCGTCCACACGATCGGCTGCACGACAAGCGCGCCGCCCGGCGGGGATTGGCCGGTCTACGGCCAGCGACGTTCCCGGCGAAGCAGCCTGGCCACACACATCCCTTTACACGCGACATCGAACCGCTGAGCCCCCACCGCATCACGGCCGACGACGCCTCGGGCCCAACCGACGAGGACCGCAAGGCCTGCCGCGCTCTGATCGCCGAGCTCCGCAGCGAAGGCGTTTTCACGCCGCAACGCCGGACAGGATGTTTCGGGCGTACGATCTCAAGACCGGGACGGAGCTGTGAAAAGGGCCGCTACCGGCCGTCGGCGGTTTCTTTGGGCGCGGGGACTCCGTCGTGGTGTTCACGCTGCCGTAGGGGCAGGCGGAAGCCCGCCCAAGAGCGCACGCTGTTGGGTTCTCAACTAGTTTTGGGCGGGCTTCCGCCCGCCCCTTGCATGTTGAAAGAGACCGTGAGCGGCGCGGCGGCGGATCGTCCCGCCCCTGGGTCCG
>CAYOPA010000069.1:4489-15794 GCA_964405625.1 uncultured Bryobacterales bacterium | reverse complement strand
CGTAGTCAGGATCGTCGTCGCGTTCGCCCACGGTTGATAGCTCGAACAGTCACCTACGATCATTTCCCAGCGATCCCCGCAATATAAGTTGATCCATTACCCCCGACTGAGTTACTCTCCTTCCGGACCCTTTTGCCGGGTCACAAATAGAGGTCTTAGGTTGAGGAAATCACGATGCCAGAGCGACGAATTGTTGGAGCCCTGTTGCTAGCAGCGTTTTTCCTGGTCTCCCCAGCGCTTGGTCAGCAGGACCAAGGCGTCATCACGGGGACCATCGCCGACACCACGGGAGCCGTCATTCCCGGCGCGTCGATCGCCATTCGCGAAGTCAACACCAACATCACGGTTCAAGTCGAATCCAACGCCAGCGGCGTCTACGTGTCCGGGCCGCCGCGGATCGGCACATACGAGATCTCCGTGGAAACGGCCGGCTTTAAGCGCTACGTGCGCAGCGGCGTCGAAATTCATGCCGGCGACCGGATCGGCATTGACTTCGCGCTAGAAGTTGGCAACGTGGTCGAGGTCATTGAAGTGACCGACAGCACGCCCCTGCTGCAAACCGAAAGCGCGGCGCTCGACTACACGGTGCAACGCAAACAGATCGAACAGTTGCCCATCAGCGGCCGCAACCACCAGTCCCTGGCGCTGCTGGCCGCCGGCGTGGCGCCGGAGATCGGCGGGCGTGATCGCGGCCCGCTCGGCGACTCCGCCATCGGAGGCGGCTTCGTCTCCCACGGCCAGCCCGCCTTGCAGAACAACTTCCTGATCGACGGCGTGGACAACAACTCCACCTTGATGGGCTTGCAGGACCGCAAGGCGCAGGCGATCATCCCCTCGCTCGACGCCGTGCAGGAGTTCAAGGTGCAGACCTCGAACTACAACGCCGAATACGGCCGCAACGCCGGCGCGGTGGTCAACGTGACCATTCGCGGCGGAACGAACGAATTCCACGGCTCGGCCTACAACTTCCTGCGCAACGACTTCTTCGATGCGCGCGACGCCTTCGGCCGCGTCGACCGTACTGGAGACGGCAAGGCCGACCCGGAGGTGCTGCGCCAGAACCCGTTCGGCGCCACCATCGGCGGTCCGGTCAACAAGAACCGCACCTTCTTCTTTTTCAGCTATGAAGGTTGGCGGGTCCGAAAATCGAACTCCGACCTGGTCGTGGCGCCGACGGCGCTGGAGCGCGCCGGGGACTTCAGCCAGACGACCGGGCTTGCGCAACTTCGCGCCCCTGAAATGGGCGGGACGTTCGCCAACAAGACGATTCCGGGAACCCGCTTCGACCCCGTCATGGCGGGCTTGCTGCCGCTGTATCCCCAGCCGAACTACTCCGACGGCACCCGCAACAACTTCGTGGCGGGACCGCCCCTAAGAACGGACCGCGATCAGTACGACATGCGCTTTGACCACCGGTTCTCGGAGTCGGACACGGCTTTCTTCCGCTTCAGCCGGTTCAACTTTGAGAACCTCAACGGCGCCTCTGCCTGGTCTGGCGCGCGGCGGCGTCGGCAACGACCGCGCCCTCGATGACAACGGCGGCGAGCACCTCACCGGCTCGTGGACGCACACCTTCAGCCCGACGCTGATTAACGAGGTGCGCATCGGCTACAAGAACCTCGTGGTGGACAAGCGGCAGGAGGGTTGACACCCTGCAGGATGAGCTCAACCAGCAGTTCGGTATCCGCGGCATCCCGCGCAACGAGACGATCCGCGGCCTCCCTCGCTTCGGCTTTACCGGCAACGTCGGGCACATCGGCCTGGGCGGATCAAACAACCTGCCCAACTTCAAGATCAGCCGCACCACCCAGTTCATCGACAACCTGACTCACGTGGTCGGAAACCACAGCTTCAAGTTCGGCGTCGACATGCGCTACGACCAGTCCGACATCGACGGCTCGGCGGCGGCGCCTGGCACGATCATCTTCAACGGCCGCTACACTGGCATCGGCCTGGGCGACGGCATCTTGGGTTGGACCGATCAGGCGTCCCTGGGCGCCAACGTTTTCGGCGAAATGCGCTTCTGGAGTTGGATGGGCTACGCCCAGGACGACTGGGAGGTGAAGCGCAATCTGACGCTGAGCCTGGGTCTGCGCTACGAGCTCACCACGCCCTGGTATGAGCTCAACGACCGCATGAACAAGCGCTCTTCGACGCCGGACCCGACTTCGGCCGGATCCTCCGCGCCGAAGAGCGCGGCAGCGGCTACAGCAGCCGCGGCCTGGCGAACCTGGACCGCAACAACTTCGCGACGGGCTTTCTGGGGGATCTCGACGCCCCGGTGACCAACGTGAGCCAAGTACCGAACAACTCCACCCTGCGGCACTTCTCCGACGAGCACGCCATCCCGCAGACGCACCAGTGCAACCTGAGCGTGCAGCGTGAGCTCGGCAAGGATTTGGCGCTGACGACGGCCTATGTGGGATCGGGCACGCAGTCGATCTCGATGGCCTACAACATCAATGGTCCCGCTCCCGGCAACCCGAATACGGAAGCCGCGCGGCGGCCGTTCTTCTCCAACCTCAACGCCATCACCTACCGCTCGCCGGCGGCGCACTCCACCTACCACGGGCTGGAGGCGACGCTCACCAAACGCATGGCCAAAGGGCGCCAGTTCACGGCCGCCCACACTTGGTCGCACGGCATCTCCAACACCGCTGAGCTTTTCGTGTCGGGCGACAACGGAGCGCCGCAGGACATCACATGCTTCTCGTGCGAGAAGGGCTCCACGTCGAATGACGTGCGGCAGCGGTTCGTCACCAACTACCTCATTGAGCTCCCCTTCGGCCGCGGCAAGCCGATGTTCAATCAGGGCGGCGTGATGAGCGGCGTTCTGGGCGGCTGGCAGTTGACCGGCATCATGGCCGTCCAGACCGGGCAGTACTACCATGTGTCACTGCCCAACGCCGCGGCGCAATTGGGAACGAACGGCGTGGGAGTCTGGCGGCCGAACGTGGTCGGGGGCCACCGCGTCGCCAACCCCAACCCGGACCGTTGGTACGCCCCGTCCGCCTTTGCGCGACCGGTCGGACCCGACGGGCAGCCGACATTCGGCAACCTGGGCCGCAACTCCATGCAGGAGGCCGGCATCTTCAACTGGGATGTCGGCTTGGCGAAGACGTTCCGCGTTACCGAGCGGATCAACACACAGTTCCGCTGGGAGGTGTTCAACGTCACCAATCACCCGTCCTACGGGACGCCGAACACGAACGTGCTCAACCCGGATGCCGGCTTGATCCGTTCGACCAACACGCTGCCGCGGCAGATGCAGTTAGGTCTGCGGGTAACTTTCTAGCGAACCGCGCCTATCAGCCCGTGGCGAAAGCGTAGGGGCGGGTGGAAACCCGCCCCAATCCGCACGACTATTCGAGCCTTAACTGGATCTGGGCGGCCTTCCGGCCGCCCATACGGTTTCAATGCTTTTTGTCCAACCGGCCGAACTCGCTGGTCAACAGCCGCTGCATCTTCCGGCCGGCGCTGCGCACCGCCTCTTCCACGGTGGCGGCCTGCTCGGTGACGGCCACCGGACCACGCCCGGCGGGCCGAGCTTCGAGCAGACACCGCTTGTCGCGGGACGCCGAGCGCTCGCCGTTGACGTCGCTGAGGTGCACCTCGACTCGCGTGATGCGCTCGCCAAACCGCTTCATGGCGTCGGTCACTTCATCCTGGACGGCCTTGGTTAGCTCGGCATCGACCTCAACGCTGCGGTCGCTGTTAATTTGTACTTGCATTCTTGCTCCATCCGATCCGGCAGGGGCGGGCTCTCGAACCGCCCTCAAAAAGTCAGGATAGCATTCCCTCCAGAGGCGACCTCGCGCGAGTAGAATGGTCTGCTGGATCCCGCCTTTCGCGCCCTCCGCAGGCGCCAATCGCCCTCCGTCGCCCGATGAAGACTGTCGCTGATCTGCTCCATGAGCAAGTAGTCAAGCTGATTGAGCCGCTGACCCGCTTTGACCGGACTTCGCTCAACAGGGGCGCCGAGCAGACGCGAGTCGTCAAGGGTGAAGCCTCCTGGTGGTACTTCGCCGAGCTCCAGGTCGTTCACGAGGACGAGGCCGGCGAGCTCCCCGTAGGCACTTACCTGTACGAGCAACCGCACCTAGCCAAACAGGCCGCCGAGAAGGCGCTGGAGTCCGCCAAGGCCGCGGTGTCGGAGCGCATCATGGCGTGGACCAAGCAGCACGTCAGAAGCGACGCCGGGCCGCCCAGCGGCGTCTGCTACGACGGTCCCAAGGAATACGGCAGCGAAGCAAAGTGCTCCGCCTGCGGCGGCAAGCGTCAGGTGAGCTGCGACGGCTGCGGCGCATCCGGGCGCGTACGCTGCTCGACGTGCTCGGGACGCGGACGCGCCTCCTGCCGCGGTTGCGGAGGACGCGGTACGACCGGCTGCGGCCAGTGCGGGGCGTCCGGCAGGCGGTCCGTCTATCGGACCGAGGCCTACTACGACAACTTCACCAAACAGTGGTCCACCCGCGGCGTCCATGACTGGGAAAACTGCAACTCCTGTGGGGGGCGCGGCAACTTCACTTGCTCCGATTGCGGCGGCGGCGGTTCCGTCAGTTGCTGGACCTGTAACGCCAGCGGCAACGTCACCTGCAGGACCTGCGGCGGCAGCGGCGAAGTCGATTGCAAGAGGTGCGAAGCCACCGGGTGGCGCCATCAGCTCTGGCGCGTCTTCTGCCACGTGCGGGATATGTTCGAGGTAAACGTCGAGGACCCGAATCCCGAGGTGAAGCAGCGCCTGGAAACGCTGATCCACGGGGCGCTCGAAGAGGTCGCCGTCGTCAACCAGATCCAGCCGTACGTCAACTCCCACAGCCTGCGCCGGCGCTACGAGGTGGCTTGCCACGTTTGCGAGCTCGACATCGAAGCCAGCGCTCAAACAGTGCATCTGGTCAGCTACGGCGGCAGCGCCAAGGTCTACAACTTCAAGAACGTCGTCGAGGCGCTGCTGGAAGGGGACTTGGCGGAGCTGGAGCAAGCCGTCAAGGACTCCTCGGCGATCTCGTTCGCGCCCCAGCCCGCGCTGGTGGAGGCTGCCCGGCAGTGTCTGTTCTCCGAAGCCAACGCCATGCTGGGACAAGGCGGCGAAGCGTTGCGGCGCGTCCAGTCGCTGGGCGGGCTTTCGGAGAGCTACGCGGCCCGACTCACCAAAGCCCTCCAGACAGCTCTGCGGCGGCTGTATTTCGGCGAGATGGCGCTGGGGGCGACCATCGCGGCGGTTCTGCCGGCGATCGTCTACATGGCCGCGGCGGCCATCGGCTGGTCGACGACTTACGGAGCGGCGGTGCTGGCGGGAGCGCCAACGCTTGGCGCGGCGGCGTTCGCGGTGATGGAGCACATAGCAAGGCGGCGGCTGGGCGCCGCCTTCGGCGAGATCTTCGGCAAGGAGAAGATTGACGCCATGCTGGCCGGCCAGAACGTCATCAAGCGTTGGCGCGTCGGGACGACCGCTGTCGCGACCGTCCTGTTCATCGCGGCCGTCGCCAACTTCTGACCCGGCGCCGTGACGGATTTGGGATCATGATCGCGCATGGCAACCGATATTCACGCGCTGCCGCTCTGCATCGTTGTCGCCCTCCAGGCGCTCTTCGGCCTGATTTGGCTGTTCACTCGGCGAGAGCCGGACGCCTCCTCGACGCTAATGTTTGCGGGCGGCTGGATCGCAGATTGCAAGGCGGGGCGGCCCTTTCGGGGCCGCTATCCTTTGTGACTCCGCCGGGCCGAATCTCCGCGCGAAAGCCAACGACTCGAGGAGCGGTTATTCGTTCAACCAGGCGCAGCCGCCGTGCTCGCAGAAGAAGACGCGGAGGTCGGCCGGAGCCTTGCGCCGCGCCCAATCGCTGCCATTGACGAAAAGCGCCGTGGACCAAGCCTCGCTATCGAGGGCCGAGTCGGCAACCACTGACGCCGACAGGGTTCCCTGCGCCGGAGCGCCGGTCCGAGGGTCGAAGATGTGGCTGTAGACCTTGCCGTCGACCTCGAAAAACTTCTCATAAGAGCCCGACGTCGATAAAGACGAATCGCGCAAGCGCACGGTGGTTGCGGCGAGGTCCGGGTTTCGGGGTTCGCGGATCTCGACCGGCCAGCCTTCGGGCCGATCGGGTGGGGCGCCGATGGCGTACAGGGTGCTGGTTCCGGCGCTGATCAGGGCCGACTCCACCCCGTAGCGGCGTAGCAGGTCGGCCATCCGCTCCACGGCGTACCCCTTGCCAATGCCTCCGGGATCCAGCGAGAGCCCGGGAACGGCGAAATGAACTGTTTGATTGGCCCGGTCGATTTCCAGACGCTGGTAGCCGGTGGACGCCAAGGCGCGCTGCAACCGCAGTCCGCCGGGCAGCGAGCCGGAGCCGCGAAAGAAGCCCCAAGCTTCCACCAAACGACCCACGGTCACGTCGAAAGCGCCTTCGCTGCGCCGGCTGTATTCCACGCAGGCGGCAAGCAGATCGACGCTCTCCCGCGAAACCTTCACCGGCCCTCGACCGGCCTCGTCGTTCAGTCGGCTCCACTCGCTGTCAGGGCGGTAATTGCTGATCAAGCGGTCGATCCGGCGGGCTTCCTCAAACGCCGCGACGGCGGCCGAAGCCAGTGCGCCCTTGCGGGGCCCGTACAGCGCGATCCGCATCTCCGAGCCCATCACCGAGGCGTTGGCCTCATGGCGATCCCAGTCCGGCTTCTCGTCGGCCCGAATCGGGGCCGAAGCGCCGAGCAAACCGAATACGAGCACGATCGCAGCGAGCGGCTCGGTGTCCTTGCGCCGTTTGGCGATGCGAGCCAGCAGGTCCTCGACCCGCGAGGCGTTCTGCGAGCCGCGGTCGAGCCGGAAATCCAGCTTCGGGACGCGCCGCATGTCCAGCCGGTCGGCCAGCAGGCTGCGCAGGTAACCGGAAGCCCGCCGGAGCGGACCGAGGAACTGGTCTTCGTTTTCCGTGGATGCCGACTCGAGCTCCGCCGGGACAACCATCACCTTGGCGTAGCTGTAGTCCGGCGCCAGCTCGACCGAGGTCAGGCGAACGTCCGGCATCGTCGGATCGTCCACCTCGAATTCGAGCAGGTCGGAGAGATCTCGACGGATCTGCTCGGCGGCGCGGGCGCGGCGAAGGCCTTTCATCGCTCTCAGAATAGCTCGATGGAGGAGTCGGCGAGATCGGCGCCGAGATGCTCGGCGGCGTCGGCCTCCACTCGGCGGAGAATCTCCTCAACAATCGCCGAGGTCGTCCCGACCGCGGAGACGCCGACGGTGGCCAGCGTCCAAGAGGATTGCGGGTCGACTTCAGCCACGGCGACGTTGAAGCGATTGCGCAAACGCTGTTTTAGGGACCGCAAGACTTGACGGCGGTCCTTGAGGGACCGCGCGTCCTGAATGCGAAGCTCCAGCGTGAGTAAGCCTACGCAGGCCACGGCCCGGTCAGGAGAGCTTGAGCTCCTTGGCCACCTCGGTGCGGCGGAACAGCTCGATCACGTCGCCCTGCTTAATGTCGTTGTAGTTGACCAGCTTGATACCGCACTCCTGACCGGCGCGCACTTCCGCGACGTCGTCCTTGAAGCGCTTGAGCGTATGAAGCTTACCGGTGTAGACAACGGTGTTGTCACGCAGCAGACGCGCATGACTGTCGCGGCCCGCGCGGCCCTCTTCGAGCAAACAGCCGGCGACGGTTCCGACCTTGGAGACGTTGAAGACTTCTTGCACCTTCGCGCGGCCTTCGAGCTCTTCCTTGATGACGGGCGAAAGCAGACCCGACAAAGCGGCCTTGATCTCGTCCTCGAGCTCGTAGATCACCGTATGCAGCCGAATGTCGATCTTCTCGCGGTCGGCCAGGGCCGCGGCGGTGCGCTCGGGCCGGACGTTAAAGCCGTAGACGATCGCTCCGGAGGCGATAGCCAGCAGCACGTCGGACTCGGAGATGGCGCCGACGCCCGAATGGATGACCTGGACCTCGACCTCCTCGTTCTTGAGCTTGCCCAAGGTCTCGCGAAGCACATCGAGCGAGCCCTGCACGTCGCACTTGAGCACAACCGGGAGCTCTTTGATTTCCCCGCGCCGCAGCAGATCCTGGAATTGCTCGAGCGATTGCCGCGAAGACTTCGCCAAGTGCTGTTCGCGTTCCTTCTCTTCGCGGAACTCGACGATCTTCTTGGCGCGGTCGGTGTCCTTCACCACCAGCAACTGGTCGCCCGGTTGAGGCAGCCCTTCCAAGCCGAGCACCAGCGCCGCTGACGACGGCGTCGCCTGCTTGATCTTTTCGCCCTTGTCGTCAATGAGCGCGCGGACGCGGCCGAAGACGGAGCCGACAACGAAGTAGTCGCCGACGTTGAGGGCGCCGTTTTGGATGATGACCGTCGCCACCGGCCCCTGACCGCGATCGAGCTTGGATTCCAGCACCGTACCGACGGCGGCGCGGTTGGGGTTGGCCGTCAGCTCGCGCATCTCGGATACCAACAGAACCATTTCGAGCAGGTCGTCGATGCCTTCGCCTTTCAGCGCCGAAACGGGGACCATCGGCGTATCGCCGCCCCATTCTTCCGGCATCAGGCCGCGGTCGGAGAGCTGTTGCTTGACCCGATCGGGCTGCGCGTTGTCCTTGTCAATCTTGTTGACGGCGACCACGATCGGCACGCCGGCGGCGCGGGCGTGGTCAATGGCTTCCAGCGTCTGCGGCATGACGCCGTCGTCGGCGGCGACCACCAAGATGACCACGTCCGTGACTCTCGCGCCCTGAGCCCGCATCCGCGTGAAGGCTTCGTGGCCGGGCGTGTCGATGAAGACGATTTTGCGGTCGTTGTGGAAGACCTCGGAAGCGCCGATGGCCTGCGTAATGCCGCCGGCCTCGCGGTCGGCCACATGGGTGCCGCGAATCGCATCGAGCAACGAAGTCTTGCCGTGGTCGACATGGCCCATGACGGTCACGACCGGCGGACGCGGCTCCAGTTGCCCCGGATCCTCGGTCATATCCGTTTCCAGCGAGCTCTCTTCCTCGAAGGTGATCTCTTCGACAACCGAGCCGAAGACCTTCGAGAGGTCGCGGATCATCTCCATGTCGAGCGTCTGGTTGATCGTCGCGAAGACGTTGCGCTCGAAGAGGACCTTGATGATGAGGTTCGCCTTGATGCCGAGCTTGTCGGCCAGTTCCTTCACCGTCGCGCCCTCGCCGATGGCGATCTCGGTATTCTGAGCCCTTGGCGGGCCGGCCTTTGCGCGCGCGGCGGCCTGTTTTTGGAGAAATCTTGTCTCGCGCTCGGCCTCGGGATCGCGCTTGACGCGGGGACGGGCCGTGGGTCGAGGCCGACGGCTGTCGGGCCGCCCGGAACCGGGCCCGCCTTGTGGGCGGCCGGGAACAATACCGGTGGCGCTGGGACGGTTGCCGGGCTGCCCGGAGGGCATGCCGGGGACGGGGCCTTCCGGCCGCGGACCTTGATAAATCGGCTTACCCGGCGTAAATGTCGGGCGCGCACGCGGGCCGGGCGCGGAGACGCCGGGCTGTTGCGCGCGTCCCGGAGCCTGCGGGGCGCGGCTTTGCGGCCGAGCCGCCTGCTGCGGCGGGCGCATCGGAGAGCCGGGCTGAGGGCTGCCAGCGGCGGAGGATTGCGGCGGCCGGGTCATGCCCGGACGCGGAGCCGGCCCACTCCGCGGAGGCGACACGGGCCGGCCGGTAGGCACGGTCGGAACAGCCCGCCGTATGGGCGGCGCTGGAGCCACGCGATCTCGAACAGGCTTGGGCAGCCGAGGCGTCGGGGCCGGCTGGGGAGCCCCAGGCGCGGCCTGCCGGGCCGGATCTTGCGGCGCGCTCACCTGTTGCGGCGGCGCCTGCCGCATGCCGGGCGCCAGAGCGGCGCCCGGCGACGGCGTCGTCTGACGCGCTTCCGCGGTGGCGGCGACAGGCGGCGGTGGGGCCGGAGCGGCCGGACGCGCAGGAATCGGAGCAGTCGGCTGATCGGCGTCCCGATGCGGCGCCGGCGAGGTCGTCGGCGTCTTCACGGGCGGCGCGGACGGCGGCGGCCCGCCTGCCGTCCTCTGCGCTGCGTCTCCACTCGGCGTAGTGCTCGGCGTCGCGGGTCGCGCCACCGGGGGCCGCAACGGACCGCCTCCACCCTTCAGAGGAGGGCGAAACGGGGCCGAACGGAAGGAAGCGCCCGAGGCTGGCTCGGCTTGGCGCGGAATCGTCGGTACGGCCGCGGACGAAGGTCGCGGCAACTCCAGAGCGCTCGCGCGAGGGCGCTCGCGGGTGGGGAGGTCCAGTTCGGGCAAGGGCTTAGAGTCCGATGTCGATTCGCCGCCAAGTCGGTTCTTGATCTGTTCGACCGCGCCGGGATCGAGAGCGCTCGAATGCGTCTTCTTCCCGCGAACGCCCAACTTGGGCAACAGATCGATAATTTCGTTCGCCTTGACTTCCAGCTCTCGTGCTAACTCGTTGATTCGAATCGTTGTCGCTCCTGTACAATCGCCCTCGGCCATCCGCAACAAGCCGAACCGACGACATGTAAGCGCCGATTCGACCCCAAATCGTTAGTCTCGATCCTCAGCGCCTTCCAGGTCGTCGTCGGAGAGGTCTTCGTCGTCCTCGTCGACAACGCCCGCCGGTTGTTGCGGAGCTGAGCGCCTTTTCATCGTATCAAAATCGTCAAGCGGGATTTCCACATCATCGTCGTCATCTTCCACGGAGCCCTCTTCCGGTAGTCCGGGCAAGACCATTGGCCCCTTGGGCGCGGCGTCCGCGCCGTCCGTATCGTCCGCAACCGCCTCTTCGCCGTCGCCGACGATAGCCTCCTGCTGGGGCTCGAACTGCTCGTAGTACCCGTTGACGGCAATCTGGATCTGCTCCAGCACGCCGGGATTCATCCCCGGAATAGCGTCAAGCTGTTCCGGCGTCATGTCGGCAAGCGCCTCGACGGTGGACGAGCCGCCTTCCAGCAGCTTGTCGACGACAAACTCAGCGAGCCCGTAGTCGATCAGCACGCTCACCGGCGTACCGGAACCCGAAATCGCCGCCATGGCGGCTTCCACCTCGTTGCGCTTCTCCTCTTCGCTCTTAATGTCGATACGCCAGCCCATCAGCTTGGCGGCCAGGCGCACGTTCTGTCCCTTTTTGCCGATCGCCAAAGAGAGCTGCATCTCATCAACAACCACCTCCAGATGGCGTCCGACGGGATCGAGAATGGTCACACGGCTGATTCGCGCCGGGCTCAACGCCCTGGTGGCGAGATCGACGGGATCTTCCGAAAACTCGATAATGTCAATCTTCTCGCCGCGCAGCTCTCGGATGATCGACTGCACCCGCATGCCCTTCATGCCGACGCAGGCGCCCAC
>CAYOPA010000069.1:0-4479 GCA_964405625.1 uncultured Bryobacterales bacterium | reverse complement strand
GCGATCGGTCGAGACGACGGCGATCTTAGTCCGCTCGCCCGCCTCGCGGGCGCAGGCCGCAATGCGCACGGTGCCGTCATAGATTTCCGGCACCTCCTGCTCAAACAGACGCTTGACAAGCTCTTCACTGGCGCGCGAGACGATCACGGCCGGGCCGCGGCCGGCTTTCTCGATGGTCTTGATGATGATCCGCACGCGGTCGCCGGGCGAGAAGCTCTCCAATCTGGATTGCTCGCGGCGCGGCAGCCGAGCTTCGGTGCGGCCCAGGTCCACAATCAAATCCGGCCCCTCGCTACGCTTGACCCCGCAGGTCTCAAGCTGTCCCAGGCGGTCTTGGAACTCAGCGCATATCGTGTCCCGGCCTCGCGGATCTTCTGAAAAATCACTTGCTTGGCCATCTGCGCGGAAATGCGACCCAGGCCTTCGGTCGGTTTGAGGATGCGGATCTGCCCGCCAATTTGCGCCGTGGGATCGATCTTCCTGGCTGCGTTGATGCTGATCTCGCGCGAAGGGTTCGCCACCAGGTCGGTGACGGTCATGATGGCGAAGACCTCGACGTTGCCGGTAGCTTCATTGAGCTCGGCGACAAGATCCTCGTTGGATTTGTAGAACTTGCGGGCGGCCACCAAAATGGCGTCCTTCACCGCTTCCATCACGATCCCCGGGTCGATGTTCTTCATCCGACTCAGGTCTTCGATCTGCGAGTAAATCCCAGGCATTGTCTAAAACCTCTTCTCCGGCGCCGTCAGATCTCGATGACCAGCCGCGCCCCTTTGATCTCGTCGTGGCGAACGCGGAGCCGTTCGCCGGGATTGGGCTCAAGCACGATCCAGTCGTCCTCAACGCCGGCCAAGCGCGCTGTCAGCCGCTGCCGACCGTCCTTGGCTTCGTGCAGACGCACATTCGCCTTCTTGCCCTCAAACCGCCGAAAATCATCCAGCTTCAACAGCTTGCGGTCCAGGCCCGGCGAGGAAACCTCGAGCTGATAGTTGCCTTCCGGCACAACCTCTTCAATGTCGAGGATCGTCGAGGCCTGCTTGGCCATCGTTTCGCAGTCGGCGTGCGTGACGCCGCCGGGCTTGTCGATAAAGATCCGTAGCACGCCGCTGGAGCGGCTGCCCTTCCACTCGACCTCGACCAACTCGAACCCTTCGGACACAGCAATCCTAGCGGCGACTGCTTGCGCCCTTTCGGCGATGGAGCTGTGCTTTTCGACCATGATCGAACCGCTGTTTCGAGCAACAAAAAGGTGGACCCGAGGTCCACCGGGAGCGCAGCCCGATTGGGCGTCTCCATTCGAGATCTTAGCGGCTGAGGCGCGGAAAAGCAACCAGGACCGAAGGGGGCCGCTAGCGCAATGGCTTGACGGCGATATTGCGAAAACGCTGGAACCCGCCCTGTTTCCAGCGCTGGGTTCCGCCGTGGACCTGGACGGCGATCATGCCGCGAACGGCCCCTCCGGCGGCATGGTTGGCTGAATCTTGGAAGTCGGTGATCTGTTCGCCGTTGAGCCAGACCTGAATCCGCGGCGCGGCGCCTACCATCCGCACGCGCAAGGAGTTCCAGTCCTCCTTCTTCCAAACCTTCTCCCATCCTCTGGACGGGGTCGTCGTGACGCCTTCGAGCCGCTCGCCGTAAATTCCGCCCATGTTGCCGCCCTCCAGATAATCCAGCATCACCTGGTAGGCTTGGCCCGCTTCGTTCGAACGCAGGAACAGGCCCCCGTCGCAACCAAAATCAGGGTTAATCTCCAGGTAGATCTCAAAGTCGCCGTAGACCTCGTCCGTCAGCAGAATGCCGCCGTTGCCCTCCGGTCGCTGCGTGCCGGTCAAGACGCCGTCGGTGCGGCCGACGCCGTGCATCACGTTGTCGCGCACGCGCCACTCGGCCGTATCGCCGTGGTGGCTGGTCTGTGAGATGTGCCAGCCGGCGAGGTTCTGATGGTTGAAGATCGGCGTGAAGCCCTCCGGGATCTGCGCGGCGGCAGGCAGCAGGGCGAGCCACAAGGCGATGGTCAGACGCGGCATCCCGCACATCATAGCTTGAGCAGGGCGTAAATGCGCGCCACTGGCAGGCCGACCACGTTGAAATAACAACCTTCCACCCGCCCGATGTACTTCGAAGCCAGTCCTTGAATGCCGTAGCCGCCGGCCTTGTCGAACGGCTCTCCGGAACTGACGTAGGCGGCGATTTCAGCCGCGCTCATGGGGGAAAAGTAGACCTGCGTGGTCTCGGCCCCGGTCATCGCCGTTTGGCCGTCGAACAGGCAGTAGCCCGTGATGACCTGATGGCCGCGACCGGCGAGCTCCGTCAGCATGGCGACGGCCTCGGCCTCGTCAACCGGCTTGCCCAGGATACGGGAGTCGACCACAACGGTCGTATCCGCGCCGAGGGTGACCTCGCCCGGACGCCACACCGCCCGCGCCTTCTCTTCGGCGAGGCGGCGGACGTAGTCTCCCGGATTCTCGGCGGGCCGTATGGATTCATCCACGTCGGACGGGCGCACCGTGAAGGTGAAACCGGCGGTCTCCAGGAGCTCCCGCCGCCGGGGAGAGGCGGAAGCCAGCACCAAGCGCATCGTTCCCCAGCGTAGCTCGGTTGCGCGGTTTCGTCACACGGACCGTCCAGCACGCCCCTGCTAAGATGTTGAAAATGCGAGTTGCGTAAGCGAACGTATTCGCTTCCTCATCTCCCGCGCCGCGCCGGTTGGGGCCCTCGACGACACGCTGGCGTCTAAGCGATTGATTCGAAAGTAGTTGCTCCCGCGTGCAGTATGCCGCTGGATTTTCACAAGTTTTCCACAGGACTTAACCTGTTCATTCAACGGCACTTGACGTGTCAACCGACGCCAAGCCTGTGGAAAACAAAGGGTTTGAGGTTTCAACAGCGTAACGCCCGGGAACGACTGAACTTAAAAATCTCCGTCCAGCCGCCTCAAGAACCGGGGTACCCTCTCAGTTTGGGACTCGCCGCCCGATGAGCACAGCAACAGCCAACGCCGCTTTGGATAAGGGTCTGCCGGCCAACGTCGAGGCCGAGCAGTTCGTACTGGGCAGCGTCCTGCTCGACGACAGCCTGTTTCCGCAGGTGGACGCCGCACTGAGCGCCGAGGACTTCATCCTCGAAAAGCACAAGCGCATTTTCCTGCGCATGAAGGACCTGGCTGAAAAACCGGAGCGCATCGAGTACCTGACCCTGGTGGACGCGCTGGAGCGCCACGGCCAACTCGAATCCGTCGACGGCATCGCCTACATCGCCTCGCTCAATGACGGTTTGCCGCGGCTGACCTCCATCGACAGCTACGTCAAGATCGTCAAGGACAAGTCGCTGCTGCGGCAGTTGGTCCACACGTCGCAGACGGTGATCTCGCAGTGCATCGAGAGCTCGGAGGACGTGGAGGACATCCTGGCCGGCGCCGAGTCGGCCGTGATGAAGGTGGGCGACTCGCAACTGCGCTCGGGGCTGTCATCGCCGCGCGAGGTGGTGGAGAGTATTCCCGGCGGGATTCAGGCGTTCCTGGACCCCTCGCGGCGGCTGAAAGGCTTGGCCTCGCCCTACCTGAAGCTGGAAGAGATGACGACGGGCATGCACGGCGGCGAGCTGATCATCCTGGCGGCCCGCCCGGCGATGGGCAAAACGTCGCTGGCGCTGAACATCGCCCAACACGTGGCGGCGGACAATGGTCCCGACGAT
The DNA here is from genome assembly GCA_964405625.1 of uncultured Bryobacterales bacterium. Lineage (GTDB taxonomy): Bacteria > Acidobacteriota > Terriglobia > Bryobacterales > UBA6623 > RI-231. The sequence goes on along the minus strand of CAYOPA010000069.1, from coordinate 786 downwards.
CCGGCCAAGACGGTTGCGATGTTTTCGTTGGAAATGTCAAAAGAGTCGCTGCTGACGCGCATCCTGTGCGCCGATGCACGGGTGGATCAGCACCGTTTTCGGGGCGGCTACTTAAACGAGGATGAGAAGCGTCGACTGCGTGGGTCGCTGCATAGCATCGTCAGCTCGAAGTTCTTTATCGACGACTCGGCCGATTCGACCATCATGGACATCTCGGCCAAGTGCCGACGGTTGCGATCGGAGCACGGGCTGGCGCTGGTAGTGGTGGACTACCTGCAATTGATGGCGTCGAAGGGCAAAGTGGAGAGCCGGGTGCAGGAGATCTCGCAGATCTCTCGGGGGCTAAAGCTGTTGGCGAAGGATTTGGACGTGCCGGTGTTGGCGCTGTCACAGCTGAGCCGCGCGCCGGAACAGCGGCAGGGCGACCACCGCCCGATCCTGGCGGACCTGCGCGAATCGGGCTCGATCGAGCAGGACGCCGATCGCGTGATGTTCATCTTCCGCGAGGAGATCTACAAGCCGGACCGGGAGGACTTGCAGGGCATCGCCGAGTTGATCATCGCCAAACAGCGCAACGGCCCGACGGGGAAGCTCCGGTTGGCGTTTATCAACAAGTTCGCCAAGTTCGAGAACCTGGCCGACGACGTGGGCGGTGGGCATCGCGACGACGATGCGCCGTTCGACGCTTGACGCGCGTTTGCGAAGGCGGGTTTACAATGAAGGCTCCCACCGAGGACGGGCGCGTAGCTCAGGCGGATAGAGCATCTGCCTTCTAAGCAGAGGGTC
>CAYOPA010000068.1:3869-16026 GCA_964405625.1 uncultured Bryobacterales bacterium | reverse complement strand
CAATGCGATCGTACGCATCCCGCGCCCGCGCGCGTGATTGATCTCGTCGCGAACCCAAGGGTGGGTGCGCCAACGCGGCTGGCTGTCCCCGCCGGGGATCTGGTCTCGCCGCGACATCAATGACACCACGGCGTCACTGGCCTCGACTTTGCGAAAAACCGCCGGCGTGACGGCTTCACCGTCGAGCGAGCGGCCTGTAACGGGTCGGATTCCGTGGCTGCGCAGCAACGACTCGAGTTGACCGACAAGCTCTCGGTCTTCCGGTCGAAACGAAAAGGAGAGGAACACTTCCATTGGAACGAATGCCGCAGCGGCTCCTCCCGCCGGGCTCCCTGGCTGAGGATCTTACCAGACCCGAGGGCGCCTACGGCTCGAAGAACGAGCGCTCTCTGTCGTCGCCGTGGAACGTGGAGACCGGGTGGTCGCGCCACAGCCAGCGCATCATGTCGGGCAGGATGGCGCCGCCGTGCTTGCTCGAATGCGGCCCGATGCCCCAGACGTAGTTCACGTCGTAGCCTTTTTCGGTGAGCTCCTTGGCCAGCCGCACGTTCTGGTAGAACCAGTCGCGCTCCTCGCTGTACTCGCCGTCGCGAAAGCGTCCGCGGTTGTCGTTGCGGCCGTCTTGCAGAAAGACCCGCAGCGGCTTCTTGGGCATGTCGCGCACCAGGTCCGGATAGCGATTGCCGCCGCGCCCCCGCAGATTCACGTAGGTGCCGATCAGGCTGAGCACCTTGCGAAAATCGTTCGGTCGCTCCCAGGCGACCGTGAACGCCGCGATGGCGCCGGAGCTGGAGCCGCCGATGCCGCGATGCTCGGGGTTCGGCGAGATGTTGTAGTCCTTGTTCAAGACCGGCAACAACTCGTCGCAGATGACCCGCGCGTAACGGTCGTCGAGCGAGTTGTACTCGTCGGGACGGTTGGAGCTGCGGTCGCCCCACTCGCTCAGCGTCGCCATCGGTTGGTCCGGCCGACGGCCCGGGTTGATGAAGACGCCGATCATCACCGGGATCTCGCGGCGATAGATCAGGTTGTCCATCACGTTCTGGGCGCGGATGTCGGCCTCGGGGTTCATATACGCCTGGCCGTCGTTGTAGACCATCAGCGCCGCCGGTTCGGTGGGCTTGTACTGCGCCGGTACGTAGACCCAGTAGTCGTGTTGGTCGCCCGGAAAGGCCTCGCTGGGCAGCACGAACGGCCCGTGAATTTTGCCCTTGGGGACGCCCTCCTGGGGCAGCGAATCCGGGCCGAGCTTGTAGTATTTGTTGGTGTCCGCCTGCTGGGCGAACACGGCGCCGGCTAGGGCGAAGGAGAGCAAGAGCGTACGAATCATGGGACGTTCCTTGTAGATGTCGCCGGGGGCGGAGACTATCGGCCTGTCAACCCTTCGTCGGGTCGGCTTGCTTTTCCTTTTCCGCCTCTTCCTTCTCGCGCTCCAGAATGCGCCGGATGAAGTCGGGAGGCTCGCGCGGAGCGGGCTCGGCGGCGATGATCTCGCGGTAGGCGGCCACCTGCGGCTCGGCGTCAGCCGTCAGCAGCCGGTGCGGCCCGTCGGCCGCGGGCTCCAGCCGCAGCTTGCCGGAGTCGTCAAGCTGGAGCCTGCCGGGCTCGGAGAGCTCGAAACCCTCGGCGTCGGGCCGCGCCGCGTAGAGCGCCGCCGCCATGCCGAACGTTCCGACGTCCGGTCCGGCCTTCTTCAGCGCGTCCGCGACCGGATGGTCGTCGGCCCAGGGAAACGCGATGTCCGTCGAGAACCGCAGCTTCGAGCCGGAGATGGCCACGATCGGCGTCGGCCACTCCGCCAATACCCGCCGCGCCGCCGGCAGATCGGCGAGCGCGCGGTCGGGATCGAGCGCCATCGTCAAGGCGCGCGCTTTGTCCTGAATGAGCTTAGTGGCTCCATTGAGGCTCAGCAGGCCCGCGAGGCTCGTCGCCGCGCCGGCCAGCACCACGGCGCTGGCGGCGTCCGCCTGCGCAGTAAGTGCGTTGCGGATTAGCGCCACCGGATCGGCCGTGTCGACCAGCTCGTGTACGTCGTGCTCATAGAGCGGCTCGCCATCAGGCTTTTTCTTGTCGAGCGCGGCCGCCAGGGCGGGGGAGGCGCCGGGTTGGTCGCCGGCGTCCAGCCCGACCGAAAAGCCCCGGTAGCGACGGAAGCGCACCGGGAACTCCCGCAGGGCGATGGCGGAGTAAAAGCGCCCGACGGCGTCGCAGTAAGCGGCGCCTTGGAGCTCTGAGCGCGTCAAGCTGACCGCCAAAAGCTGCGCCTCGGGCGTGGCGAGCGTGCTCAGGCCATGCAGCAGCGCCAGGGTCAGCGCATTGTCAATGTTGTGGCCAATCTCGCAGTCCAGTATGACTGCCAGCGGTTCCGCTTTCTCCGGCGCGGCCTGCATTAGCTCAAGTCAAGGCGGTCCAGCCGCCCGGTCGAATCGCCAAAGTTTTCCGAGCGCACGCCCATGCGATCCATCATCGACAGATAGAGGTTCGCAATCGGCGTCTCTCGGCGATAGACCACGCGGCGGCCCGGCTTGATCGTGCCGGCGCCCGAGCCCATGATGATCGTGGGCAGGTCCTCGTGGGTGTGCTTGTTGCCGTCGCCCAGGCCCGCGCCGTAGACAATCATCGAGTTGTCGAGCAGCGTCGAGTCGCCTTCTTCGGTCTCGCTCAGCTTCTTCACCCACTTGGCGAACTGCTCCACGTGGTAGGTGTTGATCTGCGTGACCTTCTCGATCCAATCCGGCTCGCCGCGATGGTGGGTGAGCGGGTGGTGGCCGTCGGGGATGCCGATCTCGCGGTACGGCCGCGAGGAGCCCTCGCGCGTGACCAAGAAGGTAAAGACGCGCGTCAGGTCGGCTTGCAGCGCCACCGTCATCATGTCCGTCATCAGCTTGAAGTGCTCGGCGAAGTCGGCCGGCACGCCGTAGGGCTTGTTCAAGCCGGGATCGATCTGGTCGTTTTGCGCTTCGGCGCGCTGGATCTGCCGCTCAATCTCCCGAATCGACGACATATACTCGTCGAGCTTGCGCTGGTCGGTCGGACCCAGGTCGCCGCGCAGCTTGCGTGTGTCCTCGGAGACGAAGTCCAAAATGCTCTTGCGGAAGCGGCCGCGCTGGGCGCGCTCCTCGGGCGACAGGTGGGCGTCCTTGCCGAAAAGGCGCTCAAAAAGCTCGCGCGGGTTCAGCACGGGAGGCATCGGCTGGGTCTCGCTGCGCCAAGCCAAGTTGTTGGTGTAGGCGCAGGAGTAGCCGGAGTCGCAATTGCCGGCTTGGCGGGCGTCCTCAATGCCGAGCTCGAGCGAGGGGAACCGCGTGCGCCGACCCACTTCGTCGGCCACAATTTGATCGCAGGAAACCCCGGAGAGAATGTTGTCCGAAGACTTGAGCGGATGCACGCCCGTCAGGTAGGCGCCGCAGCAACGGCCGTGGTCGCCCGCGCCGTCCAGCCAAGCCCGCCCGCCGTTGTTGGTCAGATTGCTGAGCATCGTCATCCGGTCCTGGAACGGCTCCAGCGGACGGATAACGCGCGGCAGCTCGCCCTGGAAGGCGCCGGCGTAGTCCGGCGTCCAGTGCTCTTTGTTAATGCCGTTGGGAACGTAGACAAAGCCCATCCGGTTGGGACGGCCGCCGGGCAGTGTGCTCGACTTCAAAGCCGGGGCCATGGCGTCCAGCGCCGGCAGAGCGATGGCGGCGCCGAGGCCGCGCAAGACTGTCCTTCTGGAAAGGGCTTTCATCGTACTAGTTCCTCCTGCAAGCGAGCGTTCTGTATCGCCTCGCCGCGTCGCTGCCGGAACGGCAGGCTGTTGACAACTTCATGCACCAGCGTTTGGAACCGATAACCGTCCTCCGCCAGCGCTTTCCGAATTTTCTTGATCGTGATTCTATCGTAAGGCTCAAGCCCGCGTCCCAGGGCGTAGATTAAAGTTTTCTCGGTGACCGCCCCGGCGAACTCGTCGACGTCGTCCAGCAGGATCTTTCTGAGCTCGGCGGGCGATTCGAAGGATTTTCCGTTGGGCAGCACGCCGCTGGAATCGAGCGGCTTGTCGCCTTCCTCATTGCGCCACTGTCCGATGGCGTCGTAGTTCTCCAACCCGAAGCCCAGCGCGTCCATGCGCGCGTGGCAACTGGCGCAGGCCGGGCTGGCGCGGTGCGCTTCAAGCTGTTGCCGGACCGAAGCGCCAGGACCGGCGTTGGTCTCCTCCAGCGCCGGGATGTCCGGCGGAGGCGGCGGGGGCGGCGCGGCGAGCAGATTTTCGAGCACGTACTTGCCGCGGATCACCGGGGAGGTGCGGGTCGGGTAGCTGGTCACCGTCAGCACGCCGGCGTGGCTCAAGATACCGCCGCGCTGCGGCGTGTCGAGCTTGACGCGCCGAAACTCCTCGCCGCTGACGCCCTCGATGCCGTAGTGCTTGGCCAAAGTGGCGTTCAGGAAGGTGAAGTCGGCGTCGAGAAACTCGCCCAGCGGACGGTTCTCTTTGAGCATGGCGTTGAAGAACAGGCTCGTCTCCGCCTTCATCGCCTCGCGCAGCTCCGGGCCCCAGGTGGGGAACAGCTCCGGGTCCGGGTCGACTGAATCCAGATTGCGGGTCTCCAGCCACTGGCCGGAGAAATCCTCGGCGAACGCGGCGGCGCGCTTGTCGGCCAGCATGCGGTTCACCTGCTGTTTCAGCGTTTCCGGCTCCTGCAACTTTCCGGCCTGGGCCAAGTCCAACATCTCGTCGTCCGGCATCGACGACCACAGGAAGTAGCTCAGCCGCGAAGCCAGCTCAAAATCGTTGAGCTCCCGCACGGCCTTCGGGTCGTTGGGGTCGCCTCCGCGCTCAATACGGAAGAGGAAGTGCGGCGAGACCAGCATCGCCTGGATGGCAAGCTGCACGCCCTGCTCGGTGGAAAGGCCCTCGCCCTCGGCAATATCCACGAACCGCATCAGCGAAGCGATCTCATCCTGGCTGACCGGGCGGCGATAAGCGCGACGGGCCAGACGCGAGACGATCCGCTCCACGCAGGCGCGGCCCGACGCCGGGTCGCACACCAAAACCTTCTTACGGCTGGGCGGCTCGATGTCGCTGGCAAAAGGCCCCACGAACATGATGGCGTCCACGTACTTGTTTTTCTTGCGCTCGTAGACGTCTTTCTCTTCCAGGGTGTCCGGGAAGGGATCGTTAACGAACGAGACGCGGAACGTGGAGTCGCCCGCCGCCAGATAAAGGCGCGCCTCGGCTTCGGAGTAAGGGTCGAAGTAGATCAGCTCGCCGGGCTCGGTGGCTACTAACTCTTCGTGGATCGTCTCGCCGTCGCGCTCGATGCGCAGCACCACCGGGTCGGAACCCTTGGGGCGCTCGCCCTGCATGCCGATGCGGACCACGTATTCGCCGGCCCACTCCACGCGGTGCCGCGCCTCGAACATGCCGGGGCCGAGGCGCTGGATCGTCTTCTTCTTGCCTTCGTACTGCTCCTCTACGGGCTCGGCCGGCAGCGGGTCGGCCGCCAGCGCGCGCCGCGAAATCACCTCGGCGGCGGAGATGTACTTCTCCATCAGGGTCGGCGAGATGGTCAGCACGTCGCCGATATTGTCGAAGCCGTGGCCGGAGTCATCCGACGGAAAATCCGTGCGGGAGTCAAAGCGGACGTCCAACAGATCCCGGATGGTGTTGGAGTACTCGACGCGATTCAGCCGCCGGGCGGTCACCCGGCCGGGGTCGGGCGGCGCCAAGGCGTCCAGCCGGTCGAGCTCGGCGCGGGCGCTGTCGAGCAGGGCGGCCTTGAGGGCGGGGTCGAGCGGCGGAAAACCGGCCGGCGGCATCTCCGAAGAGGCGACCTTGCGAACGATGTTTTCCCAATGATTGCGATGGTCCGTGACCGTGCGGACGTCGTCAAATCCGGTCAGGTTGAGCCCGCCGGCGGGAGAGCCGGGGTTATGGCAGGCTGAACAGACCGTGATCGCCGGGCTGACGGCCTCTTTGAAAGCGGCCGTCGGGGGCTCCTGAGCGACTAAAAGGCCAGCGCCGAGGAGCAGGCAAGCGATTGATGCCAGTCGTGGGTTCAACATTCCGTGGTGAGATTTGCACTCGTTACTCTAGCCGACCGCTCGGTCGGGCGCAAAGCTCCGTCTAGGAAGGCGGCATCACCGCGTAAACGGTTACACAAATCCCGTTCGCCGCCGAAAATAGCCCGTTCACAAGAAAGCGGCAGGCCGCTCGTCCGGTCTCGTTAAGCTGACAGGTTGGTGGTAAAGGCCAAGAGCGCAAACGCCGATGTGCTCTCATTTTCGTCGCGGGCCGCGTTAGCGGCGCTGTTTCTCGTCTCCGGCTTCGCCGCGCTGGTCTATGAGGTCCTGTGGTTAAAGGAGCTCAGCCTGCTGTTCGGCAACACGGCGCAGGCGGCTTCGGCGACCTTATCCGCTTTCTTCCTGGGAATGGCGGGCGGAGGGTGGCTGTGGGGCAAGCGCGCCCCGACGCTGAGGTCTCCGCTACGCACCTACGCGCTGCTGGAGGCGGGCGTGGCGGCGACTGCGTTGCCGTGCCTGGGTCTGCTGTTTCTCTACGAGGTCGCCTACGAGCCGCTTTATGCCGCGCTGGGCTCCAACACGGCCTTGCTGACCGCGGCCAAGTTCTTGCTCGCCTGCGCCGTGCTGTTTCCCCCGGCGTTCTTGATGGGCGGCACGTTCCCGGTGATGGGCCAGTTTCTGGTTCGACGACCCGGCGATTTGGGGCGCGTGGGCTCGTTTTTGTACAGCATCAACACCCTGGGGGCGGCGGCCGGCGTGCTGGCCGCCGGGTTTGTGCTGCCGCAGTTGCTGGGCTACAACGCCAGCTACTTTGTGGCGGTGGGGCTGAACCTGCTGGTGGCGGCGGCGTGTTGGCGATTGAGCGGCCGGTTGGAGGCCAACGCCGGCATTTCTCCCCAGTTGGACAAAAGCCGGTCGCGAAAGCTTCGCCGGACGGCCGTCGCTCCCGCCGTGCCCGCTCCGGCCGCGCTGGCGTTTCTTTCCGGCGCATTGACGTTGGGGCTGGAGGTGCTCTGGACGCGGATGTTTTCGCAAGTGTTGCAGAACTCCGTGTACACCTTCTCGGCCATCCTGGTGGTCTTCTTGTTCTCGCTCAGCGTGGGAGCGTTGCTGGCCAACCGGCTGTGCCGCTGGTCGGCGTCGCCGGCCGCCGTGCTTCCGGCGCTTCTGACGGCGGCGGGAGTGGCGGTGGCGCTGTCGCCGTTTTGGTTCATGGAGGTCACGCACGGCATGCGCTACCTCGGCGACGACCTCGACTGGGGCGGCTATGTGGTCGCAATCTTCGCGCGGACGTTCCAGACGTTGGCCCTGCCGGCGATTCTGATCGGCGCGGTATTTCCCTACCTGCTGCGGACCGTGGAAGGCTCCGGCGCGCCGGGCGAGCTGTTGGGGCGGATGACGGCGTGGAACACCCTGGGCTCGGTGACCGGCGCGGCCATGGCGGGGTTCGTGATCCTGCCCACGGCGGGCATGTGGGGCGGCCTGCGATTGGCCGCGCTGGCTTACTTGCTGACGGCTTTGGCCTTGGTGACGGGCGCCTCGCGATCCGCTCTGGCTCGGCGAGCGGTTCCCGCGCTTGCCATCCTGCTGCTTCTGACGATTTTCGACCCTACGAGACTGCCGCTGCTTCGCTCCAATCCTAGCCGCGAGCGCATCCTCGACATCCGCCAGGGCGGGCATGGGGTGGTCGCGGTGGTGGAGACCACCTCGCGTAGCAGGCGCATCAAGGTCAATAACTTCTACCGGCTGGGCGGTACGTCGGCTCAACAGCATGAGCAGAACCAGTCGTTAATTCCGCTGATGCCGCATCCCGATCCGCACAGCTTGTTCTACCTCGGCATGGGGACGGGCATCACCGCCGGCGCTTCGCTCAGTGTGCCGGGCGTGGAGCGAGTGGTGGTCTGCGAGCTGATCCCCGAGGTGGTCGAGGTGGGGGCAAGGTACTTCAACAGCTTCGCCAACGGGCTGTTTACGGACTCGCGCGCCCAAGTGCTCGCGGCTGACGGACGCAATCACCTGCGCGGCTCGCGGGAGCGCTACGACGCGATCCTGGCGGACCTGTTCATCCCTTGGAAACAGGGCGCCGGCGGGCTCTACTCTTTGGAGCATTTCCGGACGGTGCGCTCCCGGCTCAAGCCGGGCGGAATCTTTGTGCAATGGATTCCGCTGTATCAGGTCGGCCGCGAGGAACTGGAGATTGTGGCGCGCACCATGCTCGCGGCCTTTCCCGAGGTTGTCTTGTGGCGAGGCGACTTTTACCCTGAAAAGCCGATCCTGGCCTTGGTGGGCGCCGAAGATCCGCTCGTCCTGGACCCGGCCGTCATCGTCGAGCGAGGCCGGGCGATGGCTAGGAACGATTCGCTGCCGGCCGAGGCGATCGAGGCGGTGACGCTTCCATTCTACGCCGGCAATCTGGGCCGCTCTCGCTCGGTTCTCAACGACGGGCCGCTCAACACGGACGACCGCCCGGTGATCGAGCACGGCTCGCCGCAAACGCATCGCAGCGCCCGCTCGGGCTCGGGAGATTGGTTCGTCGGCGCGCAGTTGGCCGGCTTCCTGGACGCGATTGCGCGGCAGACCCCGCCGGAAGCGGACCCCTACCTGGCCCGGCTCGACGCCCGTCAGATCGGCTACGTGGAAGCCGGGCGGATGTACTATCGCGCCACTTTGGCCGAAAGGCGAGGCGACCTGGAGTTGGCCAAGCGCTACCGCGCCGAGACTGCGGCGCGGATTCCGGCCGCGATGCTGCCCGGCGTCGATGACTCCGACATCGGGGCGGAGATCGAGGAGTGAGAAGACCAAAACCCCGCGCGGCGCCCTACGCAAGTTTCACGCGCTTGACTCGGATCTCTTCCTCGGCGAAGACGCCCAGACCGAAATTGCCGGCGAGCTCAATGTGCTCCACCTGGCCGTTGAGCCAGTTCGAATGCTCGTCGGGCTTCATCAGCGCGATCGGCAGGCGGCCGACCTCCACGCGCTTCTCATCGATTGCCTTCCAGCCGATGTGGTCCAGCGCAACGGGGTCGGTGGCAAAGTACATCGTGCGGTGCTCCCAGGCGTAGTGCCGCACCGTCGAGCCGGGGCCGCCGTGGTAGGCCGCCTTGACGCCGTCCAGGATGTTCAGCACGACCTTCTCGCGGAAAATCGGCAGGTCCACCACCGCCGGAATGAAGATGCCGCAGGCGTTGGCCGTGGTCGATGCGTGGCTGCGGTTCACGTTGTTGACGAAGCCGTGCGAGAGGTTCTTCAGAGCCAGCGTCACCCCGGCGGACTGATGGTGCTTGAGGATCGGCAGATTGACGACCTTGTTGACCTCTTTAGTGAGGAATTTGCACACATACGATCGGCGCACGTGCGAGTCGCTCAAGTCGTACTCGGCGCGGTACTCCGGGTTGACCAGCGGCATCTCCATGAACACGTCGCGGTCATAGCCGTCCATGTCCATCTGCACGTTGAGGTACTTCTCCGAGGCGTGCATCATGCGGACGCCGTCCGGCAGCCAGGACGGGAAGCCGACGTTGTGGAACTGGTCGCGGTAGCGGTCGTAGGCGATAATGTCCTGCCGTTTGACGCCTGCGGACTCCAAGCCGGCGATGACGGCGCGGGTCAGCTCCGGCGAGGAGATCACCTCCGGGCCGCCGACCGGGTTGAGCTTGATTCCCACCACGTCGCCGGGCTCGAAAAACTCGCGCCAGGCCTCCACGGGCGAATCGACGTGGGTCAGCTCCATCATGCCGCGGTCGACCATCCGCTCGATCGGCTCGGCCTGGAACACGTTGTCCACGATCGAGCTCGGGTGCTCGATGGCGACCACGCGGCCGGGGTAGGGGCCCGGGATGCCGAGCTTGGAGCCGCTCGCGGCCGGACGATCCGTGGAGGCGGACTCCTCCAGCTTCTGCGAGCAGGCCGCGCCGGCGGCGGCGAGGGAGGCGGCGAAGAATTCACGACGATCAAAGCGCATATCGATATCTCCAGCGGTAGCGGCCCTTATTGTAACGCCGCGTTCGGTGAAAGGCTGTCAGAATGTTCCGCTGCGATACACTGGCGCGGTATGAAGGCCGTACGAATCCATGAGCACGGCGGGCCGGAGGTCGTGCGTTGCGAGCAGGCGCCGGAGCCGACATTGCGGGCCAACGAAGTCCTCATCGACGTAAATGCCTGCGCGCTCAACCACTTGGATATGTGGGTGCGAGGCGGCCTGCCGGGGCTGAACCTGGAGATGCCCCACACCTTGGGCAGCGACGCCGCCGGCGTAGTGGTCGGAGTCGGGGAGCTTTGCACGCGCGTCAAACCCGGCGACCGCGTCCTAGTGGCGCCGGGGCGGAGCTCCTGGCAGACCCCGGAGTGCCTGCGCGGCGAGGACAATTTTTCGCGCGACTTCGGGCTGTTCGGATACCAGTATCCAGGCGTGCATGCTGAGCGCATCGCCATTCCGGAAACAAACGCGCTGCCGATACCCGGAGGGTTGAGCTTCGAGGAGGCGGCCTCCATCCCGTTGGTCTTTCAAACGGCTTGGCACATGCTGGTGGGGCTGGCGAAGATTCGGTTTTGCGAGGACGTGCTGGTTATCGGCGGGTCATCCGGCGTCGGCATCGCGGCGATTCAGATTGCAAAGCTGCACCATTGCAACGTGATCGCCACCGCCGGCGGCGAGGAGAAGCTGGCGAAAGCCCGCGCGCTCGGCGCCGATCACGTGATCGACCATTACGAGCAGGACATCAAGGCCGAGGTCCGGCGCATCACCGCCAAAAAGGGCGTCGACATCGTATTTGAGCATGTCGGCAAGTCCACCTGGGGCCATTCGACGGCGTCGCTGGCGCATCACGGGCGGCTGGTGACGTGCGGCGCCACGACAGGCGCGGACGTCGGCCTGAACCTGTCGCATCTGTTCGCGCGACAGCTCACCTTGCAAGGGTCGTTCATGGGCCGGATGGGCGAGCTTTGGGACGTGCTTCGCTGCTTTGAAAAAGGGCTGCTCAAGCCAGTGGTCGACAAGGTCTTTCCGATGAGCGAGGCGGCGCGTGCGCACGCCTATTTGACGGACAAGAAGCAGTTCGGCAAGGTGGTGTTGGTCCCTTGAGCGCCAGCTTGCGAAAACGACTGCTGGAGCTGCTCGACGGCGGGGCGGGCCACGTGACCTTCCAGGCCGCCATGAAGGACTGGCCCGTCCAATGGCGTGGCCGCAAGCTTCCCAACGCCTCGCACACTCCATGGCAGGTGCTTGAGCACATCCGCCTGTGCCAGTGGGATATCTTGGAATTCAGCCGCGATCCGCATCACAAGTCGCCGCCGTTTCCGGAAGGCTACTGGCCGGAGACCAGCGAGCCGCCGTTGCCGGACTCCTGGGATCGCTCGATCGCCCAGATTAAGCTCGATCTGGACGCCATGAAGGCGCTGGTTTCGTCGCCGGAGCTCGACCTCTTTGAGCCCTTCCCGTGGGGCGACGGGCAGGATTTGGCGCGAGAGGCGATGCTGTTGGCCGACCATACCGCGTACCACCTGGGCGAGCTGATGACCTTGCGGCGCATGCTGGAGAAGGCTTAGACCCGAGCCGCGCGCCACGCGAATCTACAAGGCCCGGAAGATCTTGCCGGGGTTCAACAGCCCTTGCGGGTCCAGCGCCTGTTTGATGCGCCGCATCAGGTCCACGCCTTCGCCGCGCTCGGCTTCGAGCGCATCGATCTTGCCGAGCCCGACGCCGTGCTCGCCGGTGCATGTACCGCCCATCGCCAGCGCCCGGGCGACGAGCCGGAAGTTGGCGGCCTTGATCGCTGCCAACCCTTCCGGATCGCCCTCGTTCAGTAGAAACGTGACGTGGAAGTTGCCGTCGCCCACGTGCCCCAGAATCGGCGCCAACAGGCCCACTGAGGCGCAGTCGTCGACCGTTTCGCGGATGCAGCGCGCGAGCTGGGAGATCGGCACTGCCACGTCGGTCGGCCAGCCCCTGGCGCCGGGTTTGAGCGCCTTGAGGGCGTAATAGGCCTTGTGGCGGGCCTCCCAAAGCCGCTCGCGATCCTCACGCCGCGCCGACCATTCGAGCTTCCCGCCGCCGTGAGCCGCCGCGATGGCGCCCGTCAGCTCGGCCTGCTCGGTCACCGCCCGCTCCGTCCCATGAAATTCGAGAAACAACGTGGGAGCGACGGGCAGATCGAGCTTC
>CAYOPA010000068.1:0-3859 GCA_964405625.1 uncultured Bryobacterales bacterium | reverse complement strand
ACGGCGCCGATGGAGGTCTCGTCCAGCAGCTCGCAGCGCGCGACAGGGATGGACGCTTGCAGCAGCTCGACCACGCAACTCACGGCTCCTTCCACAGTGGCGAAGCTACAGACGACCGACGCCATCGCCTCGGGCAGCGGATGGACCTTGAGCTGGAGCTCGGTGATGACGGCCAGCGTGCCTTCCGAGCCGACCATCAGCCGCGTCAGGTCATAGCCCGCCGAGGATTTGCGGGCGCGTCCGCCGGTGCGCACGATGCGTCCGTCGGCGGTCACGATCGTCATCCCCAGGACATTCTCGCGCATCGTGCCATAGCGGACGGCCGTGGTGCCCGAGGCGCCCGTCGCGGCCATGCCGCCGAGGGTGGCGTCGGCGCCGGGATCGACGGGAAACATCAGGCCGTGCTTTTCGAGCTCGGCGTTCAAGGTCTTTCGGGTTACGCCGGCTTCCACGCGGCAGTCCAGGTCCTCGGGCTCGACGGAGAGAACGCGCTTCATGCGCGACAGGTCGAGCGAGACGCCACCCCGGACCGCCTGCACATGTCCCTCGACGGCCGTTCCCGCGCCGAACGGCACGATCGGCGTAAAATGCTCGGCACACAGGCGCAGGACGGCCGCGACCTCGTCGGTGGTCTGGACGAAGGCGACCGCGTCGGGCGGCGCGGGATCGTGCCAGGACTCGTCTCGCGAGTGGGAATCGAGGTCGTAGGGCGAGACCGACAGGCGCTCGCCGAGCAGGGCACGCAGGGCTTCCAGCAGTGCAGTCATCCTGCGTGGTTATATCATGCCGGAGGGGCTGTGGCGCACGGCCATGCCGTGCACGCGAGGCTTTGCCTCGCGAAGTTACTCGTCGGGCCAGAGGCCCGACTGCACGGCATAGCCGTGCGCCACGTGCGCCAATCAAATCCTAGGACAAGTCCAGCCGACAGACACGTCCCTGGCCCTGGCTGCGCGGGCCGGCGGCGCTGGTGATCCACAACCGGTCATAGCGGCCCGGCGCGAACGCCACGTTGCTGACGTCGTAGCCGCCGCCGGGTAGGGTTTCCAGCAGATCTCCGGCGGGCGACAGGACCTGCACCGCGCTCATGCCCAGGTGGGCGACGTAGAGCCGACCTTCGGCGTCTACGGTCATCCCATCGGGGCCGGCCTCGGAGCTGTCGGGCTTGCCGGGCAGCTCCGCGAAAACCTGCATCGCGCCGAGCTCGCCCGGCGCATCCACCGGATAAGCCAGCACGCGGTTGGGGACGGTTTCGGCCACGTAGAGCGTGCGTCCGTCGGGGCTGAGGACCAGCCCGTTGGGGACCCGTAAGCCGCCGGCGGCCAAGCGGACGTTGCCGGCGGGATCGACAAAGTGGACCGTGCCGATCGGCGCCTGGCGCGAGCCGCCCGGGTCGGTAAAGTACCAGCCCCCTTCCAGCGACAGCGTCAGGTCGTTGGGCGCGCGCAGCGGCTCGCCTTGGCACTGGTTGGCGGCCACACCCAGGATGTTGCCGTCGGGGTCGAGCCGGATTACGCGCTTCGCCCCCTGCTCGCACAGCAGGTGTTCGCCGCTGGGTAGCACTTTGTGGCCGTAGGCGAAGTTAAGTTTTACCCAGATGGAACGCTCGCCGGCCTGGGTGATCTTGCTGACGAACTCGCCGTGGGTGAAAAAGAAATTGCCCGCGGCGTCAAAGACGGGGCCTTCAGGGTATTCGTCCACGGCGGCCACCAGCACCGGCTCGCGCGGGGGTGGTTGGGCGCAGGCGGCAAGGGCGAAAGCGAGGAAGCTGCGGCGGCGCATGGGCGGGCTCCATTGTAAGCAGTGAGCGGTCCGAGGCGGGAATCGGTCTAAGCTGGGAGGTCTGTCGCGATGACGCTTGCTGACGACACCATCGTGGCCGTCTCCACACCGCCAGGGCGGGGCGGCATCGGCGTGGTTCGCATCAGCGGGCCGGATGCCAGCGGCGTCGCAACCGCGCTGCTGGAGCGTCTCCCCGACCCTTGGACCGCGCGCCGCGCCACGCTGGCGGTGCTGGTCGACGATGCGGGCCGACACGTCGATCGCGTGGTCGCGACCTGGTTCCAGGCTCCGCGCAGCTACACGGCCGAGGATGTGGTCGAGCTCTCCTGCCACGGCTCGCCCGCCGTGCTGGCGTTGGCGGTGGAAAGGGCGCTGGCCGCTGGGGCGCGCCTCGCCGATCCGGGCGAGTTTACGAAGCGGGCCTACGTGAACGGCCGGCTCGACCTCGTTCAGGCCGAGGCCGTACTCGACCTGATTGAGGCGACCACGGCTTACCAGGCCCGCGTGGCGATGCAGCAGGTGGAAGGCGCCCTGTCGCGCCGCCTGCAACCCATCAAGAAGGAGCTGCTCGACCTGATCGCTCTGCTCGAAGCCGGCATTGACTTTGCCGAGGACGACATCGACGTGGCGGGCCGGGACGAGATCCTGCGGCGTCTGGAGCTGGTGGCGGCGCCGGTCGAGCGGCTGCGCGCCGGGTTCCGCTTCGGCAAGGTGGTCCATGGCGGGCTGACGCTGGCGATCCTGGGACGACCGAATGTGGGCAAGTCCAGCCTGTTTAACCGACTGCTGGAGCGCGACCGGGCCATCGTGACGCCGCTCGCCGGCACCACCCGCGACGTGGTCAGCGAGGTCGCCCAGATTGAGGGACTTCCGGTCAAGCTGCTCGACACTGCCGGCATCCGCTCAACCGAGGACATCATCGAGGCGGCTGGCGTGGAGCGAAGCTGGGAGGCTCTGGCCGACGCCGACTTGATCCTGGCGGTCATGGACCTGTCGGCGCCGCTGGAGGCGGTCGACGCGGAACTGCTGGAGAAGGCCCGCTCCACCGGCCGCGCGTTGCTCGTTGGCAACAAAGCCGACCTGCCGCGCCGGACCGAGCTCGACTGCGAATGCCACGAAGTTTCCGCCACGACGGGCGCCGGGGTGGGAGCCCTCCGAAGAGCGATTGTCGAAAAAGCGCGGCGCGGCGCGACGGTCGAGGACGAAGGCGCGCTCATCACCAACGTTCGGCACGAGCGCCTGCTTGCCGAGTGTGCTGAAAGCTTGCTGTTGGCCAGGACCGCCGCCGAGACCGGCATTCCGCACGAAATGCTGCTGCTAGACCTTTACAGCGCCCTTACGCCGCTGGACGCCATCACCGGGGCGACCACTGTCGAGGACATTTTGGGCAATATCTTCGCCACGTTTTGCATCGGCAAGTAGAGCACTTGCGGCCGCTAAGGTCCTCGACCTCGCGTAAACCCGGCGTACAATCGAGAGATGCAGGCTCTCGTCCACGTTACGCTCAAGAAGACGGTGCTCGATCCGCAGGGACGCGCCATCACGGCCGCGCTCAATAACCTCGGCCACGGCGGGATCGCCGGAGTCCGCCAAGGCAAGTTTTTTGAAGTCGAGATCGCTGAAGGGACCGATCCCGCGCAGGCTCGCGAGCAGGTGGAGCGAATTGCCCGCGAAGTCCTCGCCAACCCTGTGATGGAAGAATTCACGGTCGATATTCGGGAATAAGGGGCTCTCGCCTATGTGTGGAATTGTTGGCTACATCGGGGCCTCCGAGGCCGCGCCGATTATTGTGGACGGGCTGCGGCGGCTGGAGTACCGCGGCTACGATTCCGCCGGCATCGCGGTGTCGCGCGATGACTTGGCGTTCAGCGTGCGCCGGGCGCCGGGCAAGCTGCGCCAGCTTGAAGAGGTACTGCGGATTAACCCCGTCGAGGGCAACTACGGCATCGGCCACACTCGCTGGGCCACGCACGGCCAGCCGACTGAAGAGAACGCCCATCCCCACCGCGACAGCTCCGGCGACATCGTCGTGGTGCACAACGGCATCATCGAGAACTACCTCGAAATCAAGAAGCAACTC
>CAYOPA010000067.1:0-16205 GCA_964405625.1 uncultured Bryobacterales bacterium | reverse complement strand
AACGAGGTTACCGGCGACAACGCCATCCCGCTACTGGTGCAGAACCTGCTTCCCGCCGGCCTGCGCGGCCTGATGATCGCCGCCATGTTGGCCGCCCTGATGTCGTCGCTGAGCTCGGTGTTCAACTCCTGCTCCACGCTCATCACCGTCGATATCTACAAAAAGCTCCACCCGCGGGCTTCCGAGCGGCAGTTGGTCTTCATCGGCCGCGCCAACACGGCCATCATCGTGGCGCTGAGCATCGCCTGGATCCCGCTGATCCGGTTTATGAACGCCGAGGTCTACCAGTACCTGCAAAGCGTGCAGGCCTCGATCGGCGCGCCCATCACGGCCGTCTTCCTGTGCGGCGTGCTGTGGCGCGGAGCGACGGCGCGGGCCGCTCTGACGACGCTGATCGTCGGCGGCGTGCTGGGCTTCGGGCGCTTCTTCCTCGACGTGGCGCACACGGCCTTCGGCGTTGATCTGGGACCGCTGCTCAACGGCGTCGTCCAGTACAGCTTCCTCAACTTCAGCGTCTTTGTCTTCGCCTTCTGCCTGGCGTTGATGATCGGCGTCAGCAAGCTCGGGGAACGGCCGCTGCTGGCCCAGGTGGAGGCGCTGACGGTCAGTTGGTCCGGCGCCCGCGCCGTCGAGCGGCAGGTGACCCCGGCTCAGCAGCGCCTGCTGACGCTGGCCAGCTCGTCGGTAGCGCTGGTGATTCTGACGCTGTGGTTCCACTTCCGCTAGCGCCCTGGCGACGGGCGGGTCACTTCGTTTCCGGGGCCGTAGGTCCTCTCACAGCAGGCAACTAGGGAAAGGTTCTTATTGAGGGATTGCGCCCGTCCGTCGAAACTCCTGTATCAGGCGTGGTGCGGGCTCGCTAAGCCTGTATACCCCGTCCGGACGAGCGGCTGCGGAGGGACGAACGTTGTCTGAACAGATTGAAACGCCTGCCAATGAAGAGCAGGAGACTCAGCATCGAGACGTGGCGTCACACGAAAATGGCGACGGTTCGCTGCCGCCGTTCCCGCCGCGGCCGGAGCAGGGTCACAGCGCCGGTTCGGACGTCGCCTCCCAGTATCGCGCCATCCAGGAAGCGCAGATGCTGCATGAGCAGACGATCAAGCAGTTGCGCGAAGAGGTGCTCTACCAGAAGGAGCGCATCGCGGAGATCTCCGAGACGGCCGTGCCGGCGGGACGCGCCCCGCAGCTTGACGCGGTCTTCCTGCGGCTTTCCGAGTTGGAGCGCAAGATCGGTCAGGACGCGCCCGACCCGTTGCTCAATGAGATTGTGCATCGCCTGGCCGCCCTGGAGAACAGTCCGAACCACAAGCAGCCCGGCAAGGACAGCCGCGTGGACGACCTTGTCGAGCAGGTCGACAAGCTGCGACGCCGGGTCGCCGAGCCCGCCGGGGATTCCCGCGTGGACGACGTGGTGCTGCGGATCGCATCGCTTGAAAGCGCGAACAAGCGCGGCAACTATGCCGCTGAGATTGAAGGCCTGGGCCGCCGTCTGCAACAGCTTCGGACCGAGCTTGACGAGAGCCGCCGCGCTGATCTGGAGTCCTTCAGGCAGGAGCTGAGCAAGCTCAGCGAGAGCGTGCGGTCGCTCGCCGAATCCGACGCCGCGGGCGAGCGGTTCGAGGCCATGGAGCGGCGGCTGGAAGCCGTCAGCGAGGCCTCCGTCGAGGCCCGCATGGAGCTCGAAAACAAGCTCGAAAGCGCCCTGGCTCGGCTGCCCGAGCCGGCTGACGCCGAGCTGGAAGCGGCTCGTTGGCAAGCCCTGGAGTCCCGCTTGGAGGCGCTTGAGCAGCGGCCCGAGCCAGCGACGGCCGAGGCGCTGACGGAGCTCAACGACAGCCTGGGCGCGGCGCGCGAGCAGCTCGACGCGCTGCGCGAGGGCGTCGCCGAGGCGGCGTCGGCGCAGCGCGTGCTCGATGTGGAGGCGCGCCTGGAAGAGGTCTCCGCCCGGCTGCTGAACCCTGAGCCGGACGAAGAGACCGTCGCTTTGCGGGAGCGGATGGTCGCAATTGAGGACCGTCTGAGCGGAGAGGAGGGCCTTGGCGCGCGCCTCAGCGCAATTGAGGAGTTGGCGTCGCGCCCGCCCGCGGCCCCCGAAGCTTGGGCAGAGAAGGTGGAGCGTCTGGGGGAGCGCCTCGACGGCTTCGAAGACCTCATCGAGCGCGTGGCCAACCTCGAAGAGCAGGATGCGGAGCAGAGTCAGGCCGGGCTGCTGGAGCTGACCGCGCGGCTGCGCTCGCTGGAGCTCAAGGCCGAGGATCTCGACGACATCGGTGTCCGACTGGGAGACCTGCGCGAAGAGATTGCCGAGTTTCGTGACGGCGGCCCGGTGGGCGAGCTGCGGACCGAGTTTGAAGCCCTGCGCGAACAGTCGGCGAAGGACGAGTCCGAAGGCATGCGCCTCCGCATCGAGGGCGTCGGCGCACGGCTGGACGCGCTGGAGGATAAGCTGCGGGGCCTGGACGACCTGGGCGAGGTCCGTCGGCGGCTGACGGTCCTGGAGATGAGCTCGCGCGAGGCCGACGGCGGCCCCAGCGAAGACCTGATCGCCCGGATGGAAGCGCTGGAGGCGCGTCCGGCGACGGTTGCGGAACCCGACTCGGACGTCGATGAGCGGCTGGAGGCTCTTAACGCCCGGGTGGCCGAAGTGGAGTCCGACCGCGCTCTGCCTGACGGCTCCGAGCGCCTGGAGATGTTCAGCGCCCGCATTGACGCTTTGGGTGTCGAGCTCGACCAACTCCGCGGCGGCGAAGCCGGTGGCGGCTCGGACCCGCGTGTCGCGGCGCTGGCGGACCGGTTGGAGTGGCTGGAGAAGAACGTCTCCGAAGGGCCCGACGCCGACCTGGACCCGCTGCGCATGCGGCTGGCCGCCCTGGAGCAAGGCGCCGGCGGCGTGGGCGGGGGCGGCGACGAAGCCGTGCGGGCCCGCATGCAGGAGATCCTGAGCCGTCTTGACGCGCTTGAAGCCTCCGGCCCGGGCGGCAACGGCGAACTGCAGAAAGAGAGAGAGCGCTGGAGTCAGTGGGCGCGCAGCACCCTGGAGGAGATCGGCGAGCTACGCCGGCAGGTGGAGGATTTCCACGAGCGCCCGGAGGCGGGCGGCGGCCCGTCGGGTCTTGACGCCGAGATGGTCGAAGCGCTGGGGCTGAGCATCTCATCCGGATTGTCCAAGGGCGAGGTGCGCAGCCTGCGGCAGCAGATGTACTTCATCTACTTCGCCGTCGGCACGCTGTTGGCGCTGGCGGTGCTGTTCCTGTTCATGATGCTGACGAAGTAGCCTGGCCGAGCCCGCCGCCGTTCAGGTGGCGCCTGGGTGTGATCGAGGGGACGGCGTCGACTAGAATCTTCGTCCCAGAATCGCGCCAGCGAGAGCACGTTCAGGCCGCGTGGCGCACGGCTCCAGTCGTGCCGTGTCGTCGCGTATCGACGGCGTTGCCGCGATCACACTCAAGCCGCCTCGACCTTGGGGTCGAGGCGGCAGGCGTAGGCGCCTGCGCTACTCACCCGTCGCGGGGCTGAGAGAAGTGAGGAAGCTCCAGGGCCGGGCCACACGCGCCGGCGGCATAAACAGTCCGTAAATTGTCGGGCGGCCGTTCCAAGCGGCGACGTGTCCGTGATACCGTCACAGGGCAAACCTCCGTCCTCCTGTTTGCGCCCGATGCGATGGCCTGGGTTGACCGTCTCATCCTGGAGTGGCTGCCCCCCCTGGCGCTCTGGGTGCTCGTCAATGGCGTCGACGACTTGTTCGTCGATCTCGCCCAGGCGTTCTTTTGGCTGCGAGAACGCTCACGCCCGGTCGTCGCGCCCGCCGCGCCCGCGGCGGAGCCTCGAACGGCCCTGCTGATTCCGTGCTGGCGCGAGGCCGACGTGATCGAGCGTATGGTTGAGCGCAATCTCGCCGCCATCGAATACGAAAACTACGACATCTGGATCGGGCTCTATCCCAACGATCCGGAATCGATCGACGCCGTCCGCCGCTGCGCCCGGCGTCGTCCCCGCGTACATTACATGATCGGCTCCACGCCGGGTCCGACCACCAAGGCCGACTGCCTGAACCAAGTGGTGGCGGGCGTGCTGGAGCGCGAGCGCCGGACCGGCGACTACTACGAGATCTTTCTGCAGCACGACGCAGAAGACCTCATCGATTCGCAGGCATTGGCTCGCATCGCCTGCTGGACCCGTCAATACGACATGGTTCAGATCCCGGTCTACCCACTGCCCACGCCGCTCGCCAACCTCACTCACGGCGTCTACTGCGACGAGTTTGCCGACGGCCACCAGCGCGAGCTGCCCGTGCGCTGGCGGCTCGGCGGATTTGTGCCCTCGGCGGGAGTCGGTACGGCGTTGCGGCGGGAGGCTCTGGACCAGTTGCGCATCAGCTACGGCGACGAGGTCTTTGACCCGAGCAGCCTGACTGAAGATTACTTCATGGGCCTGAGGCTGCAACAGCTCGGCTTCAGCCAGGTCTTCGCTCTAGAGCCCGGTCGCTCCGGCTCGCCCGTCGCCACACGCGCCTATTTCCCCCGGACCCCTCTCGCGGCGCTCAAGCAGCGGACTCGCTGGAACATCGGCAACGTCTTGCAGTCCATGGAGCGCTTCGGCTGGCGCTTGGGCGAGCGCAACGGCCTCCGCAACGCCTACTGGCTGTGGCGCGACCGCAAGGGGCTGGTCAATCATCCGCTTGCGTTGCTGGCAAATCTGCTGTTTGTACTCGGCTTGGCTTCCGGCGCCGAATCGCTCTGGAGCGGCGGGCCTTGGGGGCTAGCCGCTGGCGTGGCGGCGAGCCCCTGGCTGTCAGGGCTGCTGGCGGCGAACGCCGCAATGTTGCTTTGGCGTCAAGGCGTGCGCGCCTGGTGGAGCGGCCGGGTCTACGGACGGCGCTTCGCCGTGCTAGCGCCCGTGCGGGCCATTTGGGGAAACTGGATCAACGCCGCCGCCGTCGCCCGCGCCACGGCGATATTCCTCCACGCCAAGTGGCGCCGCCGACCGTTGCGCTGGTCGAAGACGCAGCACGCCTACCCCGACGCCGGCGCATCCGTCGACCCGGCGAGGCTCAAGGCCAAAGCGGCTCGGTAGCAGCCGTTCAACCTCGCTCAGCCGCGCATCAGCTTGTCGATGCGCTCCAGCGCCTCGGCGATTTTCTCGTAAGCGGTGGCGTAGCTGAAGCGCAGATAGCCGGCTCCGTAGCGGCCGAACGAATCGCCGGCCAAGCAGGCGACGCCCGCCTCCTGCAAGATTCGCTCCGCCAGCGTCTTGGAATCGACGCCGGTCTCGGACACGTTCGGAAAAGCGTAGAAAGCGCCGCCGGGGGTGGCGCAACGAAAGCCGGGAATCTGGTTGAAGCCGTCAACGATCAGGTCGCGGCGGCGCCGGAACTCGGCCGTCATCGCCGCCACGCTCTCTTGCGGCCCCTCAAGAGCGGCGATTGCCGCGCGCTGCGTGAAGCTCGCCGTGTGAGACGCGGAGTTGACCATCAGCAGGCAGATCGGGTCCACCAGCCACTGCGGAAAGGCTCCGTAGCCGATCCGCCAACCCGTCATGCGGTGCGCCTTGGAAAATCCGTCGAGCACGATCGTCTTCTCGGCCATGCCCGGCATCGAAGCGATCGAGACCGGCTCCTGGTCAAACCAGATCCGCGAGTAAATCTCGTCGGCCAGCACGATCAGGTCGCGCTCGCGCACCAGCTCAGCGATGGCGGCGATGTCTTCGGCCGGAATCGAGCCGCCGGTCGGGTTTTGGGGCGAGCACAGGATCAGCAGCTTGGAGCGGTCGGTGAGTTTCTCCTTGAGCACGTTGAGGTCGAGTGAAAAGCCGCGCTCCTCCACCAACGGCAGCGCCACCGGGGTGGCGCCGGTGTAGTGGATCATCGACTCGTAGATGGGAAAGCCCGGGTTCGGATACAGCGCTTCGTCGCCCGGTTCCAGCAACGCCAGCATCGAGTAGAACAGCACCGGCTTGGCGCCGGGCGTGACCACGATCTGCTTTTCGCTGAACGGTACGCCGCGGGTCCGCGACAGCTCCTTGGCGACGGCGGCGCGCAGCTCGGGATCGCCCTGAGTGGGGCCGTAGCGGGTGTAGCCGGCGTCGAGCGCGGCCTTGCCTGCTTCCACCACGTGCGGGGCGGTGGGGAAATCGGGTTCGCCGATCTCCATGTGGATCACGTCGCGGCCTTGGGCTTCGAGGGCGCGGGCGCGGACCAGCACCTCAAAGGCGCCTTCGCCGCGAACGTTCTGCATTCTCGAGGAGATCTTCATGGGACTAACGACACGTTACTAGGTCGCGGGCCGCGCCAACAAGCGGCTAGGGCTGAACGTGCTGCAGCCGATACAGCCCCGTGGCGCCGTTCGGCTCGATCCGGTCGCCGATCGAGACCGGCGGCCCCTCAATGCGCACCAGCCTGCGGCCGTCAGCAAAATCCGCCAAGGCGATCTGGTAGGGGGCCTCGGCGGCGAAATCGTCGGCCGGAACGTGGACGGTCGTCATCGAATATACGACGCCCGTAGTACGACTGCTGTCGTTCATAGCCCAAAAACCCCCACCACGGCGCTGGCGCCGGAGCCGCCCAAGTTCTGCGTCAAGCCGATGCGAGCGCGAGCAAGCTGCCGCTCGCCGCATTCGCCGCGCAACTGCCGCACCGCCTCCACGATCTGGGCCGCCCCGGTGGCGCCCACCGGATGGCCCTTGGACTTCAAGCCGCCGCTGGGGTTGACGGGCATTTCGCGGTCGAGCGCTGTGCGCCCTGCCATCGTCGCCGGTCCGGCCTCGCCGCGCTCGAACAGACCGAGATCCTCCAGCGCCACGAGCTCGGCGATCGTGAAGCAGTCGTGCACTTCGGCAAAGTCGATATCGCGCGGCCCAACGCCGGCCATGTCGTACGCCTTGCGGGCGGCGGCGCGGACGGCGGGGAACGTGGTGATGTCGGCCTTGTCGGCCAGCGCCAACCGGTCCGAGGCCTGGCCAATCCCGAGCACGCGAACGGGTTTGTGGGTCAACTCACGCGCCCGCTCAAGCGGCGCCAGCAGGAGCGCCGCGGCCCCGTCGCTGACCAAGGAGCAGTCATAGAGCGTCAACGGGTCGCAGATCGGCCGTCCGGCCAGCGCCTGCTCGAGCGTGATTGGCTTGCGCAGGTGGGCGTGGGGATTTCTCGCCCCGTTGGCGTGGTTCTTGACCGCCACGGCGGCCAGGTGCTCGCGCGTCGCCCCCTGCTCGTGCATGTACCGCCGGGCGATCAGGGCGAACAGCGCCGGGAAGGTCGCGCCGACGGCCGCCTCGCACTCCACCTCTCCGGCCGAAGCCAGGATCGCGGTGGTTCGGCCCATCTCCCGGCGGGTCATCTGCTCCACGCCGACCACCAACGCCAGCTCCTGCAAGCCTCCGGCGACCGCCAACCAGGCGTGGGCGAACGCCGCGCCGCTGGAGGCGCAAGCGGCCTCGAAACGAGTCGCCGGGATGCCCTCCAACCCGATCGCCGACGCCACCCAAGGCGCCAGATGGCTTTGCCCGGTGAACTCCGGACCGGCGAAACAGCCCAGATAGAAGCCGTCCACCGCGGCCGGCGCCACCGCGCAGGTTTCCAAACACTCCCGGCCCGCCGCGGCTCCCAGGTCGCGGATCGAGCGTTCTGGGAAGTACCCGAATGCGGTTAAACCGGTCGAGATGACAGCGACTTCTCGCATCGAAGAAGAATATGCGCGACGATGATTTGCACGATCTCGGCTGCGCGTCGTCATACCTAGTGTAGGGGCGACGAAGTGGCCGCGGCGATAGCGACAACGACGATGCAGACGGAGGATCCCCGGACACTCGAGACCCCAGTGGTCGCGAGCGACGCCGATCTGATCGCCGCCCACATGCGGCGTGTATTTCGTTTGATCTACCGCGTGGTCGGCAACGTGCCCGACGCGCAGGACCTCACCCAGGACGCATTCGTTAAGGCCCTGAAGCGGCGTGACCAGCTCAAGGACCCCGACAAGGCGGCGCAGTGGCTGGGCCGCATCGCCGTCAACACCGCGCTCGACTTCATGCGCCGCAACAAGCGGGTGCAGTTCGAGGAGATCGAAAAAGCCCCGCGGGCGCCGGGGGAGAGCCCCGAGCAGTCCGTGCTGCGGGATGAGAAGCGGCGCTACATTGAGGACGGCTTGCGGCTGCTCTCGACCCGTGAGCGCGCCGCGCTGATTCTTCGCGACATCGAAGGCCTGCCGGCGGTGGAAGTGGCGGCTCGGCTGGAGTGCTCGCCGGCCACCGTGCGCTCGCACATCGCAAACGCCCGGGTAAAGTTTCGCAAGTACGTCCAGGGGAGGCCGAGATGAGCGCATTTTTTGTCGGACACCCCAGGGAAACAGACTTGGCGCTGTTCGCCGGGGGCGAGTCAGGTCCGCTGTCGCGTTGGCGGATCGAGCGGCACCTGGAGCGTTGCCCCGCGTGCACGGCGGCCGTGACGGACTACTTTCACTTGGCCGCCGAGCTTCAGCCGTTGGCCGAGCTGCCGGAGCTGGATTGGGACGCCCTGGCCTTGGGCGTGGAGCGCAGGTTGGCAAGCGAGGTCTCGGAAGCGGCGGCGCCCCAGCGGGGTGTTCCCCGGCTGGCCTGGGCTGCGGGCCTGGCGGCGGTGGCCGTGATGAGCGGCGTGATGGTAATGCGGCAACAGCCGCCGGCGCGGACGGTAAGCCTGGAGAGCCCTGCGACAGTGGGGGCCGATGCCGTTGTCGCCGCGCCGGAGGCTCCGCCCGAGATCGCCGCCCCGGTCGAGGTAGCCGAAGCGCGACGGGAAGTCGCGGAGGCCCAGTCGTGGCCGGCGCCCGAAGAGGAACCGAGCGAGACCATCGAGCTCGCCCGCGCCGGCCGGATGGTCGGCGATGAAGCGGCGCCGCCGCCGCCCGCGCCTGGCGGCGGGATCGCGTTGATGCGGTCGGCCGCGCCGCCGGCGATGGAGGGCTCGGCGCGATTCGACTCAGCCGTCTTCGATCTCGCGCCGCTGCACGCCGGCGCCGACGACGTTCGGTTCGCGGCCGATGGCTGGGTCAGCGTCCGCTGGGTCAGCGCGGAAGGGAGGGTGACGATCGCCGATGTCTACGCGCCTTAGTTGTGTCCTGTTGGCGCTGGCGGCTTTGGCCGCTCCTAGCGCGGCTCAAGTCCCCTCGCCGTGGGCCGATCCGGCCGACGCGTTTGCGTTTCAAGCGGCCGCGGAGACGGGGCTGGAGCTGGTGGAGCGCGACTTTTCCCGCACCGTGATCAGCGTTCGCGGGCCGGCCGCGGTGGTGGAGCTGCGTTGCCGCCTGACCCTGGCCAACCGCGGCTCGCGGACGGTGCGCGGGGTGACGCTGGCGGTGCGGTCGGCGCCGGGGTTGCCGGGAGGTAAGGCCCTGGTGACGGCGCCGTCGCTGTCGGCCGCGCCGGGCGACTTGGTCTCCGTGGATGTGAGCTTGCGGCTGGTCAGGCCCCTGCCCTCGGCCGGAGAACCCCTGGCGGAGATCGCCGTGGACGGCGCGTTGTACGCCGACCTGAGCTTCCGGGGGCCGGACGCGATGGCCTCCCGGCGGCGGCTGACGCTGCTGGAGCTGGAAGCGCGCCGGGATCGCGAGCGGATGTCGGCCACGCTGGCCGCTGAAGGGCCGGAAGCCCTGCGCGCTCAGGTGCTGGCGGTGCTGGAGCGACAGGCGGCGGATTCCGGCCTGGAAGTGCGTCTCGCCGGCGGCGACGGCCGCACGGTTTCGCCAGCCCTGCAGGCGTCGATGCGCCCGCTGGAGCTGGCTTTCGTGGATCTCGAAGGCGCTCCGCTAGAGGTGTTTGGGGGCTCGTCGCGCGTTGCGGGCTCGGCGGCCGCATCGCCGGCCCTGGAGGTGCGCAATCGTTCCGGCCAAGCGATCCGCGATTTTGAGATCGGCTGGCTGGTGCGAGACGCTGCCGGCCGCCGTTACGCCGCCGGCGCCGTACCGTCGTCCGGCCGGCCGCTGCCGCCGGGAGGCGTGGGGGGCGTGGCCGAGCAACGGGTCTTTGAGCTCAGCCTGCGCAGCGGCGAAAGCTTTGAGATTGCGGGCGTGAGCGGCTACGTGCGGCGCGTGGAGCTTGCCGACGGCGCGGTCTGGACGCCCACGCGGGAGGCGCTGGAAGAGGCTGCGCTGCTCGATGTGGAGCCTATTTCCAGCGAAGAAAGCCGACTGGCCGCGATCTACCGCGGCCAGGGCTTGCAAGGGCTGCTCAACGAGCTAGCGCGATTCTAAAAGGCGGCGACGCCTAAGCAGCGCGATAGCCGCCAAGAGCCCCCCCCCAAAAGTGAGGAAGGAAGCGGGTTCCGGAACTGGTTGCGTGTTGGATATGACAACCACGAAGTCGTTGTAGTCGAGGTCCGATGGAGAAATCGGCGAGCTCGACAACCAGTCCTCAAAGGCGACAACATACGTTTTGTTGGCCCCTGTCAACTCGAAGCTCACCATGTGGTCCATCAGCAGCGGGTTCATTGTCGGGTCGGAAAACACTCTTCCCACGGAAGACATTAGGAGCGGATCATCGACCACTGGATCGATGAATAGCCGATACACGCCCTCCGTAATCGCCTGGGATGGAGTCAGAAAGAGCGACAGGGGACTATTGGTGTTCGACGCGAGGCTTGGCGAAAAGCGGATCTCGTCTGAACCGTTGCAAAGCATGCAGATTCCAAATGTGATTTCAGCGTAGGCGTAGGTTGAAATCACTTCGAACGTTGAGTCAGGTCCGAGCAGCCAAAACAGATCCATGTTGTCCGGCAGCCTGACGTAGGACCCTGGCCCTGGGCCGGCGCCACTCCCGCCCCCGAACGCGCCGTCGAGGGTGCTGAACAAGTCCAGCTCGCCGGGTGGCGCCGAGATGACAGGAGTAAACGGGGCAGCCGAGACGCTCGATACTAGAGCGCACAATCCCAGCGAGGCCGACAAGAGAAGCGAGGGGCGCATCGCTATACTATACCCCCTCGCTCTACCTCAACTAGTTCGATGACTGCCGCAAGATTTTATAAAACATCATGTTCGGACGGAAATGTTTTGGGCGAAACATTGGCAGATCATCGAGATACTCCGGGAAGAGAGCCCGCGCCTGGCTGACGACAGATGTCGGCGGCCTTCATTGCCGCCTCCTCGGCGCCCGGTCCGACTCTCCTCGAAGGCAGACCGGGCAATCAGGGCAGGTTAGGGCATGCCAGCGTCTAACGCCGCCGCTGAACTAGCGCTAGAAGGCTATGGGAGCGTCTGTCGGCTCCGAGCTCGCGCCCGGCTCAACCGGACCGCCAGCAGCAGTCCGGCGCCGAGCAGCAAGGCCGTGGCCGGCTCCGGCGTCTCTTGGATGTCGGGTCGCACGAACGTCACCTGTACAACGAAATCGTTGTAGTCGCGGTCCGACGCAGGATCCATGGTGAACAGCCAATCCTCAAAGGCCAACACGAAGGTGTCGGGACTGCCGTTGACCGCGAAGGTCACCATGTGGTCGCCGCCGGCCGGGTTCAGGCTCGGGTCGGAGTACGCGCGGCCGACGGCGAAATGCTCGGTGGGATCGTTAAAGAAGCGGAAGAGCGGGTCATTGATGACCAGGGTTGGCGAGCCGTTCACCGTCAGCGTTTGGGAGAAGATCCCATCCGCGGTGATCTGCTGGTCGAAAACGATGTCATCGAAACCGTTGCAGAGCACGCAGACGCCGAGGCGCTGGATGGCGCCGGCGTAGCTGGAGATGGCAACGGCCGACAGCGTTGCCTGGCCCGCCCAGAGCTGGTCGAGGTCGTCGCTGACGCGGGTGTAGTTGCCCGCGCCATAGATCAGATCCAGGGTGCTGAGCAGCGAGGGCTCTCCGGGGTTGGGTAACAGTGGAGTAAACGAACCGGCTGATGCGGGGATCGAAACGGTCAACAGCAGGATGGAAAACAGGGCGCTTCGCATGATGAGTAATACCTCCGGAATGAATGTGCGGTTTACTCACTTAGTCTAGGGCTGATTTCGCCTTAGAAACAATGGTACAAAAGACTCAAAAGTCCGTGTCCCACCGCTAGTACTGTCGGGTCACCGGCCCTAGGGCGACGGCGGTCCATAGCGGTCCAAAACCCCGCCCGTTCGAGCTCTCGGTCGATCACCTGCTCGAAGCCTTCCGGCGGCCGCGCCCCGGACAACAGCACGCATTGTGCGGTCTTCTCGCCTAGTTGATGGCGGATTTTCCCTTAAAAACAATCGTACGAAAGCATCACAATCCCGTGTCCCGCCTCAGTACCGTGGGTCACCGGCCGTCGGGCGACGGCGGTCTACCGTGGGCTATGGCCCGGCTCGTTCGAGCTCTCGGTCGATCACCTGCTCGAAGGCTTCCAGCGGCTGCGCCCCGGACAGCAGCACGCCGTTGATGAGAAAGGCGGGCGTGCCGCTGATACCCATGGCCGCGGCTTCGGCGCTGTCGGCTTCCACCGCGGATGCGTATCGGCCCGAGCTCAGACATTGCTGGAAGCTCGTCTGGTCCAGTCCCAGTTCTTCCGACGTGCGCTGGTGCAGCGCGTCGTTGATGTTGGAGGTGGCGAACAGCTTCGCTCGGTACTCCCAGAACTTGTCCTGGTCGCCGGCGCAGCGCGCCGCCTCGGCGGCCTTTTTGGCTTCCGGATGGATGCTTACCAGCGGCAGGTCCTTGAACGACCAGCGGATCTTGTCGCCGTACTTGGCTTGCAATTGCTCGATGGTGGGCTGGACGCGGCGGCAGAACGGGCACTGGAAGTCGGAAAATTCCACGATCAGCACGGGCGCGTCGGTTTTCCCTAGAATGGGCGCCCCTTCAAGCCTGACGGGCAACCGCGGGGGATCGAGCATGACCCGCACCTTGGAGCCGGCTCGCAACGAGCCAATGAGCGCGTTGCGGACCTCGCGCGAGCGGATGTTCGTCAGCAACTCCTTCACCTGCGCGCGTACGGCCTCCAGCGGCTGCCGGATGCGGGCTTTTTGTTGCTCGTAGAAGGCCTCGACCTCCAGGTCCGACGGCTCCTCGACCTTCGAGCTCACCTCTTCGATCTCAAGCTGCTCGACCGTGACGCCCCGCCGCTTCGCCTCCTGCTCCATCAGCTCCGCGCCAATCGCCTCTTCGAGCGCTTCGCTCTTGATGCGATACTCCTCCTGCTGGAGCCGAATGAGCTCGCCGCGTACGTTGAGGTCCGCCTCGGTAATTTCGACGCCGCCGACCACGGCCAGCGCTCCGCCCACGCCGCCGGCCTCAGCCCTCGGCGCGGACGATTCAGCGCTTTGGGGAGCCCCTTGCGTGGAGCACGCTAACGCAAAAATGATCGTGGCGACGCCGAGGCCGCGGACTGCGAGCTGCATCTCGTCATTGTACGTCGCCTCCCAAAACGCCGTTTTTTTTGCTTGACGACGCGGCTGGATGTACAATCAAGGCGGTCGATAAGCCGTTATGCCTGAACATGTTCGCTGGAACTTGAATCGTCGCGACTTTATCCGAGACTCGTTCGCCGGATTTGGCTCGCTAGCCATGTCGCACATGGCCTTGACGGAGGCGCTGCGAGCCGCTCCCAAGGGCGCCAACGACCCTTTGGCCCCAAAGCCGCCGCACAAGCCGGCCACGGCCAAGTCGGTTATCTTCCTGTTCATGGCGGGCGGTCCGTCTCACCTGGAGACGTTTGATCCCAAGCCACTGCTCAACAAGCTGCACGGCCAGCCGCGGCCCAAGGAGTTTGGCGAGGCCAAGTATCAGTTCGTCAAGGGCGACGCCAAGATTCTTGGGACCAAACGGACGTTTAAGAAGTACGGTCAGGCCGGCATTGAGGTCTCCGACCTGCTGCCGCACACCGCTGAGATGATCGACGACATCGCCGTGCTGCGCTCCTGTCACGGCGACATGGTCGTCCACTCGGCGGCGCAGTATGAGCTTTTTTCGGGCCGGGTCATTCCGGGCTTCCCGTCGATGGGGTCGTGGATCGTCTACGGCCTGGGCTCGGAGGCCGAATCGGTGCCGGCCTATGTGGTGATGCCCGACCCCGACGGGGCGCTCGAAGCCGGCCAGCCGATGTACATGAACGGCTTCCTGCCGGCCGTCTATCAGCCGACCACGTTCCGGCCCGGCGACCAGCCGGTGTTGAACCTGAACCTGCCCAAGGGCGTCGGCTTTGACGACCGCAAGAGCACCGTCGATTTAATCAAGGCGCTCAACGAGGCGACCCTTGCGCCGGACGACTACGAGCTCGACGCCCGCATCCGCGCCTACGACCTGGCCTTCAAGATGCAGACCGAGGCGCCGGAAGTGTTGGATGTGTCGAACGAATCGCAGGAGACGCTGGATCTGTACGGCGTGGGCAAGGAGCCGACGGACGACTACGGACGCCGCTGCCTGCTGGCCCGGCGGTTGGTGGAAAACGGCACCCGCTTTGTCTGCGTCGTCTCCGGCGGCGGCCCCGGCGAGCTCCAGTGGGACGCCCACGGCGACATCGAGGAAAATCACCTCCGCATGGCGGCCCAGACCGATTTGCCCGTGGCGGGCCTGCTCAAGGACCTCAAGCGTCGCGGCATGCTCGATGAGACGCTGGTGCTGTGGGGCGGCGAGTTCGGCCGTTCCCCCGAAGCCCAAGGCGGCGACGGACGCGACCACCACAACCTGGGCTTCACCATGTGGATGGCCGGCGGCGGTGTGAAAGGCGGCCAAGTCGTTGGGGCCACTGACGACATTGGCCTGCGGGCGATCGAGAAGCCGTATCACTTCCGCGACATCCATACCACGATGCTGCACTTCATGGGTTTGGACCAAGACGGCCTGAGCTATCTACACCTGGGCCGAAACGAGCGGCTGACGCAGGTGCACGGATCGGTTATTCAAGAGATCGTGGCCTGAGGGGCCTGCGCAAGGGGCGACCGGAAGGCCGCCCGACCCCGCGCGATTTCCGAGCTTCAACGGGTTTTGGGCGGGCTCCCGCCCGCCCCTACGCGCCCGCCGAGACGATCTCGGAGAAGTCGGCGATGGTGGACAGTTCGGCCAGCAAGTGCGCCAGGAAGGTGAGCCGGTTCTGGCGAATCGTATCGTCCTTGGCCATCACGAGCACGTCGTCGAAGAAGCGGTCCAGAGCGGGCCGCAGCGTCGCGATGCGCTCCAGCGCGGCCGCATGGTCGCCGCTGAGCTCGGGTGACGCCAAGTCCTGTTGCACAGCCGTAAACGCCGCCCGCAGATCGGCCTCGGCGCCGGACTCCAACAGCGATTCGTCCAGCTCCCGCGCGGCATACTCTTCCACGCCGCCGGCCTTCTCCAAGATGTTGCGCACCCGCTTGAAGCTCACCGCCAGCGGCTCGAAGTCCTCCGTGGACCGCACCTGGGCGATGGCGGCACAACGCCTGGCGGCGTCGAGCGGCCCGCTGTCATCGGCGGCCAGCACGGCGTTGATCTCGTCGTAGGCGTAGCCGGCTTCGGAGAGGAAGTGGCGCAGCCGCTCGACCAGGAACTCCCGCAGTGCGGCCGACTGCGCGGCGGCGGCCGACATCTTCACGAGCTCGTCGATGCGGATCGGCAGCTCGCCGCCGATCAGGATCTGGATGATGCCGTAGGCGCCGCGCCGCAATGCGAACGGGTCGCGCGAGCCGGTCGGCAACAGCACCAGCCCGAACATGCCGCCCAGCGTGTCGAGCTTGTCGGCGATGGCGACCAGCCGCCCTTCCGGCGTGCGCGGGATCGAGTCCCCCGCCCCCGCGGGCTTGTAGTGATCGTAGATCGCGGCGGCGACTTCCGCCGGCTCGCCCTGCGCCTCAGCGTACAGGCCGCCCATCACGCCTTGCAGCTCAGGGAATTCGCCGACCATGCCGGTCGTCAGATCCGTTTTTGCCAGCTCGGCGGCGCGGTCAGCCCGCCGCGCGACCTCATCCGGCAGGCCGGCAGCGGTCGCCAGTGTCGCCACTAACCCGCGCATCCGCTCCGTCTTATCGAAATAACTCCCAAGCTGGGCCTGGAAGGTGACCTTCTTCAGATCCTCTACCCGCTCGGCGAGGGTTTTTTGCAGGTCCGCGCCCCAGAAGAACTCGGCGTCATTGAACCGCGCCCGCAAGACCCGCACCGCGCCGCGCCGGATCTCGCCGTCGGGGTCGCCGTCCAGGTTCGCCACGGCCAGAAAACCGTTTACCAGCTTGCCCGAGCCGGAGTCGGCGATCGCGAAGTACTTCTGGTGAACGAGCATCACCGTCTCGAGCACCTCGTCTGGTAACTCCAGATAGCGCTCCTCGAAT
>CAYOPA010000066.1:0-16394 GCA_964405625.1 uncultured Bryobacterales bacterium | reverse complement strand
AACGTGACGCTGGTCGCCCACCTCGACGAGGAAGGGACTCCGATTATCACGCCGTTCGTGAACGACCTGGCGTCGTTGGGCAGCGGCTCGCTGCTGCCGGGCGCGGCGCAATTCAGCCGGGTGACCGTGCGCCACGCCGCCGCGGCCCCGAAGGTGCTGCTGACCATCGGCAGCCTGCCCCGCGTGACGCTGGCGAACCAGCAGGACGTTACCTTTCCCAACGTCCGTTCCAACACCTACTGGGTTTGGCTGGCGGCAGCCGCCAACCCGGCGGCCGGATCGGTCTTTGGTCCCGTAACGTTGCCGCTGGAGCCTAACGTCAACACGGTTGTGTATGCGGTTGGCGACATCGGCGCCGACAACTTCACGGTCCTGGTCCAAACTTTCGACCTGCCGTAACGCCCTCGCCCAAAGGGCAACGGCCCGGCCGCGGCGGCCGGGCCGTTTTACGTCAAAAGGCGGGTTTGCAAACTTCCGTGCAGGTGCGTCACGCCTCGGGGAGGCGATGATAAGCGGCATCCAAGAACCCCACTCCCACGCGGTAATATTTTCGATTCAGCCTTCCGGCAAGTAATCGTCAGGCTTTGCGGACTATAATCGCCAGTTCGGCGATACCGGCGCGGAGCACTTTGTTTTTTGCAGCCGGCAACGCACCGTTATTCTGGCGAACCAACTCACCGAAAGCAACGGTTATCCACCCGGAGCGCATAGGGAAAGAGCCTTAATCGTTAATGAGAAGCTCCCCTGCCGTAGTACGGGGATGCATCCCAGGGAAGCTCCTCGCCGGCCGCCCTGGGATCCCCAGCCTGCACCAGTAAGTGATTCATTCGGCTGACCGCGGCTCGCAGAACTGGCGCATACGCAGGCTGTCCGGCGACGCTCTGGGTGTGCTCGGACGCGAAGGCGTGATCGTAGAGCTCCTCGGCCGGTCGACGACCGCATGCCGCATCAAAATAGCGGCGAATACCCGGCGTCGCCGCGCGATCCATGAGGAATTGCTTGCTGGGCGAGGCGTCAATATCGCCAAAACCCGGCGGATCTCCGGCCGGCCAACGCTCGGGTTCGTAGTTGCGCACGTAGAGCGACTGGTAGGTGCGCAAGGCGCGCATCGGATATCCCACGCCGCCGGCCCGCCGCAAAGTATGCCGCTCGCGCGCCAACAGCACGTGATCGCGGCTCAGGTCCACCCGGCCCGACCGGCCCGAGCCCAAAATCGGCAACAAGCTGCGGCCGGTCATCTCCGGCGGGATCGCAACGCCCGCCGCCTCCATGAACGTCGGCGCCAAGTCGGTCTGACTGACAAAATCATCAATCACCCGGCCGCTCCCGAACCGAGCCGGCCAGCTCACCGCCAGCGGCATGCGAGTCCCGTAGTCATACAGATTCGCCTTGGCGCGCGGAAACGGCATGCCGTTGTCGCTGGTGTCCACAACCAGTGTGTTCTCAAGCCGTCCCGTCCGCTCCAGCGCCGTCAACACCGAGAGCAGCAGCCGATCAAATCGCTCAATCTCAAAGAAATAGTCGAGGATGTCGCTGCGGATCTCGACCGTATCGGGCAGAAACTGCGGGACCACCACGTCATCCAGCCGCAATCCGGAGCGCAAGCCCGAGCCCAGATCGTACGGGCGATGCGGGTCCGATGTCCCCAGCCAGAAGCAGAAAGGCTTGTCCGACTCGCCGGCGCGATCAAAGGCCTCAAAGCTCTCAAACTGCGGCCCCGCCGGGTTGCGCTCCCTGCCCCCGGCGCGAAAATCTCCCGGCCCCCAACCCTTGCCCGTATAGCCCACCCGATAGCCGGCCTGCTCCAGCAGATCCGTATAGACGGGAATGTCAGCCGGCAGCGAGCTCCACAAATTGGCCCCTTCGCGCAGCCGAAAGCAGTGTTGCCCGGTCAGGATCGCCCCGCGCGACGGGGTACACGAAGGCGAGCTGCAGAAAGCATGGCTGAAGCGCACTCCCGCAGCGGCCACTTGGTCAAAAGCGGGCGTCCGCACCACCGGATCACCCGCCGCGCTGGTATGCGGGAAGGACTGATCGTCCGAGATCGCAAATAGGATATTGGGTCGCTGCTCGGCGGCCGCCAGCGCGGGAGCGGCTGCCAGTCCTGCCAGAAAACCGCGGCGAGAAACAGGGGGAGCGGGCATCGCCGACGATTGTAGCTTTCTCAAGCGCCGGGGCGTGGCTGGCGCCGTACAATCAGGCCATGCCCTCCGCCTGGAATCGCCGCGATCTGCTCCTCGCCGGAGCCGCCCTGCCGCTGGCCGCCGCGTCCGCCCCGCTGAAGCTTCCGGGGGAGGTCAAGATCGGACTGATCGGACTGGACGGGCATTTTGGCGAAGCCGTCAAGGTCGCCAAACAGTTCCCGCAAGTGCGCATCACCGCCGTCGAGATCAGCACCGAGCGCGAGGAGAAACGCGCCGCCGGCAACCCGGAGATCGCCGCCGCCAAGCGCTACGACGACTACCGCAAGCTGCTGAAGGCCGAAAAGCTCGACGCCGTCTGCATCTGCGACCAGAACTGGCGCCGCGCCGAATCCGTTATCGCCTGCTTGGAAGCCGGCGTCCCCACCGCCGCCGAAAAGCCGATCGCTCTGAGCATCGCCGACACCCGCCGCGTCCGAGCGGTCGCCGACAAAACGCGCACGCCGCTGACGATGCTGTTACCGATGCGCTTTGACCCCGCCTATGTAGTCATGAAGCGGATCGTCGACCGCGGCGAGATCGGCGAGACGGTCCAGCTCTCGGGCCAAAAATCCTACCAACTCGGCGAGCGCCCGGATTGGATGAAGCGGCGTGAGCTCTTTGGCGGCACCATTCCTTACATCGCCTGCCACACGGTGGATCTGCTGCGCTTCATCAGCGGCCGCGATATGGTCGCCACGGCCGCCTTCCACGGCAACGTCGGCTTTCCGCAAGTCCAAGAGATGGAGAACACCGCCGCCATCAGCTACCGGCTCGACAACGGCGGCACGGCGGATGTGCGCTTGGATTACCTGCGGCCCGAGGCGGGCTCCAGCCATGGCGATGATCGGCTGCGCATCGCGGGCACGGACGGCGTCGTGGAGCATATCGGCGGCAAAGTGACCTTGATGACCGATTCCAAGCCCCTGCGCGAGGTGACCGAGCGGCCCGAGGTGCAGCCGTTGTTCGCCAATTTCCTCGACTTCGTCTATAACGGCGCCACGCCGGGTCTGACGCAGGATGAGCTCTTTCGCGTCACCGAGATCGTGCTGCGGTCGCGGGAGTCAGCCGATTCCGGCCGGGTGGTGCGGATTTAGTGAACCTGACCGGCCGCACCCTCGGACGCTACCAGGTGCTCGAAAGCCTGGGCGAAGGCGCGATGGGCGCGGTCTACAAGGCTCGCGACCGCGACCTGGAGCGCTTTGTCGCGCTCAAGATCCTGCCCAGCTTTCATAGCGAGGATGCCGCCGCCCGATTCGAGCGCGAAGCGCGCGCCATCTCCGCCCTCAACCATCCCCATATCGCCACCATCCATGCTCTGGAAAAGGCTGACGGGCTGCGCTTTCTGGTGCTCGAATACGTTTCCGGCGGCACGCTGACCGACAAGCTCAATCAAGCCCGCGAACGCAACGAGCCGTTGCCCCCGGCGGACGTGATCGAGGCGCTGCTGGAGATCGCCGAGGGACTGGCGCACGCCCACCGTAAGGGCGTCGTCCACCGCGATATCAAGAGCGACAACATCCTCGTCGCCGAGGACGGCTCGCTGAAGGTCGCCGACTTCGGCGTCGCCAAGCTCGAGCTCGACGCCGCGCTGACCGAAGAGGGCGGCATGCTGGGCACGGTGGCCTATATGGCCCCCGAGCAACTGCTGGGCGAGGAGACCGATCACCGCGCGGACATCTTTTCGTTCGGCGTGCTGGCCCATGAGATCGCCTGTGGCGAGCGGCCGTTCCAGAGCCCGCACCTGACGGCGCTGCAATACGAGATCCTCAACAGCGAGCCGCCGCCGCTGAGCGCCTACCGCAACGACCTGCCGCCCCACTTTGAAGAGCTGATCCTGCGCACGCTGGCGAAAAAACCCGCCGACCGGCCGCAGTCGATGACCGAGATCTGCGAGACCCTCGCCGAGCTCCACCGCGATCTGATCGTGGCCTCGGGTTCGGGCGCCGGCGCCGAACGTCCGCCGCGAATCAAGCCGCTGGAGATCGGCGAAACCGTCGGCCGCTACCGCCTGTTGTCGAAGATCGGCGAGGGCGGCATGGGCGTCGTCTACCGCGCGCTGGATCTCAATCTTGATCGACAGGTGGCTCTGAAGGTCCTCAAGGCCGAGGCTGTCGCCAAACCGGAGCGGCAACAGCGCTTTGTCCAAGAGGCCAAGGCCGCCTCCGCGCTTAACCATCCCAACATCGTCACCGTCCACGAGATCGACGAGCGCGACGGCGTGTGCTACATCGCGATGGAGTACGTCGCCGGGGAGACGCTGGACCGACGTCCCGGAATCGGTCCCGCGTCGCCGCGGGAGTCGATCGAGCTGGCCATGCAGGTGGCCGACGCCCTGGCGGCCGCTCACGCCGCCGGCGTGGTCCACCGCGACCTCAAGCCGGCCAACGTGATTGTCGACGCCAACGGCCGCGCCAAGCTGCTGGACTTCGGGCTGGCCAAGCTCACCGACAAAGGCTGGAGCGGATCCTCGGGCGATTCCGACCGGCCGGAGACCGAGGAAGGCGTCATCCTCGGCACGGTGGCCTACATGTCGCCCGAGCAGGCCGAAGGACGCTCGGTCGACGGACGCTCGGACGTCTTCTCGTTCGGGGCGTTGCTCTACGAGCTGCTCAGCGGGCGGCGGGCTTTCGGGGCCGACTCCAAGGCCGCCACGCTGGCCGCCATCCTGAGCCGCCGGCCGACGCCCCTCTCCGAGCTGCTCCCGGCGACGCCGCCTGAGCTTGAACGCATCGTCAACCGCTGCCTGCGCAAGTCGCCCGACAAGCGCTATCAGCATTTCGGCGATATCAAGCTGGCCCTCGAGGAGCTCCTGGAAGACCTCGAAGCCGGCCGAACCGGGCACTCCCCCGCCCCGCTTCCGGAGCCCCCCGTTCGCGCCCGGGGCCGCGATTTGGCGCTGGCGGGCGTCGCGGGCGCGCTCGCCGTCGCGGCCATCGCCTGGGTTTTCAGCGCCGACCCTGCCCCCGAGCCCCTGCGCGATCGCAGCAACGCCGGGGTGACGCTGGCACAGCTCACCGGCGCCGAAGGGCTGGCCATCCACCCGGCCTGGTCTCCCGACGGCGCCTGGATCGCCTACGCCTCCGACCGCGGCGGCTCGATGGACCTATGGAAGGCGCCAACCGACGGCGGCGAGGACATCCGCCTGACCGACACCCCTGACTCCGAGACCGAGCCGGCGTGGTCGCCCGACG
This sequence comes from uncultured Bryobacterales bacterium, assembly GCA_964405625.1. Classification (GTDB taxonomy): domain Bacteria; phylum Acidobacteriota; class Terriglobia; order Bryobacterales; family UBA6623; genus RI-231. The sequence continues at coordinate 11,020 of CAYOPA010000066.1, read as the reverse complement.
GTCGCACCCTCGCTTTCGTCGTGGAGAGCGACCAGGGCGGCATCTTCCTGATGCCGGCGGATGGCGGGCAGGCCGTGCGTGTCACCAGCTTCGGCTCGCACCCGGTCTGGTCGCCCGACGGCCGCCAGCTCGCCTTCGACTGGAACGGGGCAATCTACACGGTCAATCCGGCCGGAGGCGAGCCGGTCGAGCTAGTCGCCGGCACCAGCGGGACGCCCTATATCGAGTGGGGACCCTACGGACGACAAATCTTCTATTGGGATCGCACCCACCGCGACATTTTCAGCTTAGACATCGAATCGGGCGAAACGCGCCGGCTCCACCTGATCGCCACCGGCGAGGAGGCCGCTGGGCTGACGTTCGCCTCCAACGGTTCCCGGCTGGTCTTCTCGAAGGGCGCCTTCGGCGGCGACAAGGACCTCTGGCAGGTGGAGATGTCGGCCTACGGGCAGCCCGTCGGGGACGCCACGCGGCTGACGGTGTCGGCCACCGACGACGTGCAATGCCGCTTCTCTCCCGACGGCAACCGGCTGGCGTTTACCGCGCAGCGGATCAACCGACAGCTCTGGGGCGTCTCTCTGGACCCCAAAACCGGGCTGGCCGACGGCGCCTCACGGCTGATTACCGTGCGCGGCCGCCGCAATTACTACCCGGCGGCCACGCCTGACGGCAGCCTCATCGCCTGGACCTCGCAGAACGCCGGCCAGGGCGTGATCTACTACCAGCGCGCCGGAGAGAGCGAGCCCCAGAAGCTAACCCGCGAGTGGAATCGCGGCATTCGCGAGATCGGCGCCGCCATCGCGCCCGACGGCGTGCAGATCGCTTACTCTTCCACAGCCGGCGGCGCCTATCAGATCTGGAGGATGCCCGCCCCCGAAAGCGTGGCGCTGCGGCTGACCGACGCGGAGCGTCCGCACAGCGATTCCCAACCCGCTTGGTCACCCGACGGCGGAACCATCGCGTTCTACTCCAACCGGTCCGGAAATTGGGATATCTGGACCGTGGACGCCGTGGCCGGAGGGGAGCCCAAGCGGCTGCTCGACTGGCCCGGCAACGAGCTCTATCCGTCGTTTTCGCCCGATGGCCGCTCCATGGCGTTCCTCTCCATCCGTAGCGGCGAGTCCGACATCTGGCGGCTCGACCTGGAGACCGGCGACACGACGCCGCTGGTGCAGCATCCGGCCGTGGAAGGCCCCGGCGTCTGGTCGCCCGACGGCAAACGCTTCTATTTCAGCTCCAATCGCGGCGGCGGCTTCGCCATCTGGATGATGCCGGCCGAAGGCGGCGAGGCGCGGCGCGTCACGCCGAGCACGCTCAATCTGCCGGACGCCTCGATGTACACCAAGTTCGCCGTCACCAACAGCGAGCTGGTCGTACCGGTCGAAACCCGCCGCGGCGATATCTACATCCTCGAGAACCTGGACTGAATGTCGGCGAACCTCCGCCCAGGCCGGCTCAAGTCCGCCCCGCGGCTGCCGATAAGGGAAGCAGGAGCCCTCTCATGCATTCCCCACGCACCGGCCGTCGCGGACAGGCCATGGTCTTCATCCTGATGATGTCCACCGTCATGTTCATCCTCGCCGGCCTGGCGGTGGACTTCGTCTGGGCGTACGTCATCCGGGCCCGACTGGTGACCTCCGTCGACGCAGCCGCGCTGGCGGCGGTGCGGGCGCTCGGACGCGGCGACGCGAACATCAGCCGGGTGGTCACGCTGGTTTTTGAGTCGAACTTTCCGCCTGAATACATGCTGGCCAAGGCGGTGGATTTCACACCGCCGTTGATCTCGTCGCCCGAACCGGGCATCCGCAACGTGACCCTGCACGGCTCGGCCACGGCGCCTACGTTCTTCATGCGGATCCTCGGTTTCGAAAGCATCGACGTCAGCGCCTTGGCGACGGCTTCACGGCGGGACGTGAACCTGATGCTGGTGCTGGACCGCTCCGGTTCGCTGCATGAGACCAGAGCCAACGCCTGGGTGTCCGTTCAAGAGGCCGCCAGCTTTTTCGTGGATCAGTTTGACGACTCGCGCGACCAGGTCGGACTGGTCAGCTTCGGTAGCGGCGCAAACGTGGACGTACCGCTAGACACGGGCTTCAAGACGCCCGTGCTCAACGCCATCAACGCCCAGATTGTGGCCTTCGGAGCGGGCACCAACTCGCCTCACGGCATGTGGCTGGCCTACGCCGAGCTGCTCCGCCTACAGGACGCCAACCCGCTCAACGTCATCGTCTTCTTTACCGACGGCCAGCCGTCGGCCTACACCGGCGTGTTCGACGTTCGAACCACGCCGAACCCTTCCAACAACAATGTTCCCTACTGCGATACGTCGCCGAAAGAAGCCGTCATTGGTACGCTGCAAAGCCCCACCACCGCCGCCTTCTACGACATCCTGGGCTTCTGGAACCCGCACGCCGCCGGCCCGCCGGTTACGGTCCGCTACCAGAGCGGGCAGGACTACGACTACTTCATCGTGGACGACTGCAACAGCCCAAACGGCAGCTTCCTGCACAATGGCTCCGCCGTCGAGTTGCTCTTTGACGCCGGCACGTGCCTCCCGATGACCTGGACCCCGACCTGGGCGGGCGTGACACGCACGTTTTCCATGGTCACCGGCCCTTACAGCGTCGACCAATGCAGCTCGCTGCTCAAGGAGACGGCTAGCTCATCCCAATTCTTCCGCGGCGATCAGGTGCACAACGCCGCCAAGAATCTCACCGTCAACATCGCCGAAGCGGCCAGGCAGGACAGCTCGCTCGGGCAGGTTCGGGTCTATTCGGTCGGCCTGGGCGGCTGGGGCTATCCAGCGGACGGGGCCTTCCTCCAGATAGTGGCCAATGATCCGCAGTCCACGCAGTTCAGTACCAGCGAGCCGTCGGGAATCTACGTCTACGCGCCCAGCCAGCTCCAACTGCGCACCGCTTTCAACACCGTCGCCAGCGAGATCTTCAGGCTGATCCGCTGAAGGCCGGCCGGCTTGATACAGTGATGGGGTGCGAGCCCCGGACCCGCCGCTGGAAAGGCAGACGTTGGAGCGTCTGGAGCGCTTGGCTTTGCGCTGGCGCCAGTCATTCTCCGGCCTGCTGGGCGGCAACAACGTCTCGCGATTCTCCGGCGTCGGCCACGAATTTCTCGACCATCGCCACTTCCACCAGGGCGACGATTTGCGGTCGGTCAACTGGCGCGCTTATCTGCGCCTGGAGCGGCTGTTCCTAAAAATGTTCCGCAACGAGCCGCGCACGCCGGTGCGGATCCTGATTGACGTCAGCGAATCCATGGCCTGCGGCGCCGCCGAGGGGACGTCCGCGGAAGCCAAGCTCACTTTTGCCTGCCGGCTGGCCGCGGCGCTCACCTACGTCGGGCTGGTGCGGCTGGAAACCATCGTGCTGCAACCCTTCTCCTCGGGCCTGCGCGAGGACTTTCGCGCCCAGGGCGGACGGCATCGCTACGCTTCGGCGGCGAAGTTCCTGGCCGGGCTGGAGTCGGGCGGCGCATCGAACTTCGCCGAAACGGCCCGGCAGTTCGCGCACCGCTTCCCTGGCGCCGGGATGGCCGTGATGATCTCGGACTTCATGGACGAGTCCGACGCGCCCGCCGCCCTCAACACCCTGGCCGAGCAGGGCCACGAGCTGCATCTGGTTCAACTCGAAGGCCACGCCGACCGCGAGCCGCCGTGGCGCGGGGAGCTTGAGCTCGTTGACGCCGAGAGCGGCCGAACCGTCCGATTGCAGCTCGACGACGCCGGCGTGGCCGAGTACGCCGCCGCCTACGCCGCCTACGGACGCGAACTGGAGCGCTCCGCGCTGCGTCACAATGGACGCTATTTGCAACTGCGAACCGATGCGCCCCTCGAAGACGCCCTTTACGGCGCCTTGATGGCGTCCGGCGCCGTCACCCTGCAATAAACGCCGGATGGAGCTGCTCAACCTCACGCTTGGTCAACTGCTGGCGATCTTTTTGCCGCTGGCCGCCGGTTTGGTGGCGCTGTACTACTACGACCGGTCGCGGCGCCGGGTGCGTGTCTCCACGTTGCGGTTCTGGCCGGCGCGGTCGGCTCCGCCGGTGCGGCGCCGCCATAAGAAGATCCAGCACCCGCTGTCGCTGCTGCTGCAAGTCCTGGCCGCGCTGTTTTTGCTGCTGGCCGTGGCGGACTGGCGCTGGGGCTCGGGCGACGCCCGGCGCCATCACGTGCTGATACTCGACGCCTCCTCGGCCATGCGTTATCGCGGCGCCGACGGCGCCGTCCGCATGGAACAGGCCAAACGCCTGGCCGAGCAGTATCTGGCCGCGCTGCCCGCCGGCGACGCGGTGCAGCTCATCCGCGCCGCCGGGACCGCCGAGCCCGCCACCGCCCTGACCGCCAACCGCCAGACCCTGCGCGACGCCATCCAGGCCACCGAGCCCGGCTGGACGGCCCTCGACCTGGGCCCGGCGCTCGATCTGGCGCGCAGCTCGCTGCGGTTGACGCTGGACGCCGCCGACATGGCGCAATTGCGCGAACGCGAAGGCGTCGGCGAAGTCGCGGTGGTCGGCGCGGGGCGCTTGAGGCAGGGCTTGGAAGGGGCCCCGACATTCCCGCCGCTGCGCTTTATTGAGATCGGAGGGACCGCCAATGACGCCGGGTTCACCGCGTTGACCGCTCGGCGGCTACCCGACGACATGGAGCGCTGGGAGATCACCGTCCGGCTGACCAACGAGTCCCCGGCGCCGCGAACCCTCACCGCCGAGTTCTACTTCGAGGGCCGCAAGCTCGGCGAGCGCGCCGTGCAGGCGCCGGCTACTGGGGAAAGCGAGCTGACCTTCCGTATCCGCACCACCCAGGCCGGGCTGCTGGAGGCTCGCCTGGCGGGCGAAGACGATTTCCGGGAGAACAACGTCGCACAGGTCGCCCTGCCCGCCGCCGCGGGCCGCCGCGTGGCCGTGCTGACCGACCGGCCACAGCGTTTTGCGGCGTTGCAAGGGGCCGCGCCGGGGCTGGAGCTGATTGTCGGTGGCAGCGCGGAGGGCGCCGCCCTGCGGGTATACGACCGCATCGCAGCCTCTTCGCCCGATGCGCCCGGCATCTTCCTGCTGCCGCCGGCAGCCGGCTCGCCCGTGACGATCAGCCGTACAGCGCGCCAAGTGGATATAGAAAGCTGGAACGTCGCTCACCCGCTGGCCGCCGGGCTGCGGGAGGTGGACGTGACGCTGGGTGAAGCGACGATACTGGAACCTCTCCCCGACGATGCCGTCATCGTCTCCGCCGCCCAGGGGCCGCTGGCGGTGGGACGCGAGACGGCCTCGGGACGGCAGGTGATTTTCGGGTTCGACCCGCTCAGCGGCGAGCTCGCCAATCGCTTGACCGGACCGCTGCTGTTCGCCAATGCCTTGCGCTGGATGGAGCCCGCCGCCTTCCGCACCGCCGAGTACCGCGCCGAGTCGCCGGGAGCCCTGCGGATTCCGCTCCACGGCGCCGCGCCGGAGGCCGTGTCGGTGACCGCGCTGGAGGGGGAAGCCCCTGTGTGGTTAGCCGCCGATGACCGCGTCCGGCTGTTTGCGCAGTCTCCCGGAGTATTCGAGGTCGCCACGCCGGACGAGAGCGTGCGGCTGAGCCTGACCCTGCCGGAGATCGGCCGCGCCGTCTGGGAACCGGGCGCCGGGACGCTGCGCGGCGTGCCTCCCCGGTCTGGCGGCGGCGGCGGTTGGGCTGTCGAATTCTGGCCCTGGCTGGCGCTACTGGCGCTGGCGCTGTGGGCGGCGGACTGGCGCTGGTTCGGCCGCGGCGAGGACGAAGCCGAGGCCGCCACTTTCGCTTCCGCTCCCGCTCACGTTGAAGTCGAGCAAGCCGAGCGGCGGCGCGAGGGGGTGCTGCGATGAGCTTTGCGCGGCCCGAGCTGTTGCTGCTGCTGGCCCTGCCGATTGCCTGGGCCGCCTGGGAGAGCCGCCACAGCCGCCGCTGGGTCGGTCTCGCGTTCCACTGTCTGGCGACGGCGTTGGTCATCGTCGCGCTGGCCGAGCCTCGCTGGTCCTACTCCACCCGCCGGCTCGCCGTCGCGGCTCTGGCGGACGACTCCTCCAGCATCCCCGGCGCCCAGGTTGAGCAGCAGCGCGCCTGGCTGGAAGACCTCCGCTCCGCCGCCGGATCGGCTGAGCTGCGCCCGCTGACCTTCGCCGACACAGTGCGTCGCGGCGCCCCGGCCCAGGGCGACGAGGTCGCCGTGCTGCGCGGCACCAACCTCGAAGCAGCCCTGCGCGACGCTCTCGCCGTCTTGCCCGACGACCGCGCCGGACGCATTGTCCTCGCCAGCGACGGTTTGGAGAACTCCGGCTCGGTCGAGCGAGCCGTCTTCCAGGCGCGGCGGCGCGGCGTTTCGGTCGATGTCAATCCGCTCGACGGCCGACCGCAGCCCGAGCTGCGCCTCAGCGGACTGAGCCTGCCCGCCCAAGCCTACGTCGGCGAGCAGTTCCCGATCGAGCTTGCGCTGGAGAGCCCGCGGGCGCTCACCGTCACGATCCGGCTCAGCGCCGAAGGCCGCGCGCTGGGCTCGTCGACGGCGCAAATTGCGCCTGGCGGCAACTTGGTGCGGCTCCGAGCGCGGCTGGAGACCCCAGGCTCGGCGCTGATCCAGGGCGAAATCATCGCCGCCGAGCGCGACCCGCTGCCGTTCGCCGGCGTCGTCAGCCTGCGCGCGCCGCGAGCCCTGCTCATCACCAGCGGACGGCAGCTAGGCCGCGAGCCCCACCTGGAGCAGGTGCTGCGCGCCGCCGGATTCCAGTCCGAACGCGCCGGCTCGCTCGACGCGGCCGGCGGCCTGCGCAACGCGCGGGACCGTTACGAGGTCATCATCGCCGAGAACCAGGACTTTGAGGCGTGGCCCCAGGCCGGCAAGAGCGACATCGAAGCCTTTGTCCGGCAGGGCGGCGGGTTTCTGCTGGTGGCCGGGGAGAATAACCTCTACGTCGAGCGCGACAGCCCCGATAGCGACCCCCTCAACCGCATGATGCCCGCCGTGCTCGCGCCGCCCCGCACGCCCGAGGGCGCTGCCGTCGTGCTGGTGCTCGACAAGTCTTCGTCCATGGAAGGCAAGAAGATGCAGCTCGCCCGGCAGTCGGCCATGGGCATGGTCGAGAACCTGCGCCCGGTCGACAATGTCGGCGTACTGGCCTTCGACAACTCCTTCCAGTGGGCCGTCCCGATCCGGCGCAACGACGAGCCCGAGGAGCTCAAGCAGCTCATCTCCGGAGTGATCGCTGACGGCGGCACCCAGATCGCCCCGGCGCTGAGCGAGGCCTATCGCAACATCAAGCCGCAGACCACTGTCTACCGCCACATATTGCTGCTCACCGACGGGATCAGCGAGGAAGGCGACTCCATCCAACTCGCCCGCGAGGCGGCCCGCGAGAAGATCACGATCTCGACCATCGGCCTGGGCCAGGACGTCAACCGCGCCTACCTGGAGCGCGTCGCCGCCACCGCCAATGGCCGTTCGTACTTCGTCATCGAAGCCGACCAGCTCGCCCAGGTCGTGCTGCGAGACGTGCTGGAGCACACCGGCACCTCGATGACCGAGCGCGAGTTTCACCCGAAAATCCTGCGCCAGGCGGAGCTCCTCGACGGGATCGACCTCCGCGCCGCCGGCCCGCTGCGCGGCTGGGTGAAGTTCGAGGCCAAGGACGCCGCCGAAACCATTCTGGAGATCGAGGACGAAGAGGACCCGCTGCTGTCGCGCTGGCAATACGGCTTGGGCCGCTCCGCCGTGTTCACCTCCGACGCCACCAACCGCTGGGCCGCCAACTGGGTGGAGTGGCCGGGCTTTGACCGTTTTTGGGCCAACGTGCTGCGCGACCTGCTGCCGCGCTCGCAGATGATCGAGGCGGAAACGCGCTGGGACCCGGCTTCCGAAACGGTGGTCATCTCCTACCGCAACCGCACCGGCGACCGGGGCGAGGGGTCTCCCCCGGCGCTGCTGGCGCTGGGACCGGATGGTTTCCGGCAGGCGGTTCCGCTGGAGGCGGTGGCTGCCGGCGTCTGGGAGGCTCGGCTGTCGCCCGGCGAGCGCTACGGGCTGTTCCGCTTCCGCCCCGAGCGCGACCTGGAGCGCTTCCCGGAAACCGCGTTCTACCGGCGGAATCTGGAGCTCGAGCGCTTCGGCAACGACGAGGAGCTGCTGCGGGCCATCGCGACCTCCACCGGCGGCCGCTTCAACCCGACCGTGGCCGAGGTTTTCCGGCCCGCGGCCGACCCGGTCGAAGTTGTCTGGAATCTATGGCCCTTTGCGCTGGCCCTGGCGCTGCTGTGCGGTCTGATTGAGCTGTTGGGCCGCAAGGGTTGGCTGCCGATCCTGGGCTCGCGGGGCTAGGCGAGCGAGCGCAACCGAGCCCCAGGCGTCAGCCTGGGGATTCTTCGCGCGATTGTGGCTCGCCGTCCAAGACGGGATGCGAGAGATCACCCGCCCCGGCGCGCTTCAGGCAATCCGGGCAGATGCAATGCTCATACCGAAGCTTCAACTCCCGAAGCGCTTCCGGCGGTACCTTTTCCTTCATGCACCAGCAGCCCCACAGCGGGCCACAGTCAAACTCCGCGCCGCAAGATTCACATTTTTCCACTTTGCCTGTCAGGGCGCAGCGGATTTTGTCGCCTATCTTCATGGAGCCCGCCGCCCCATCCTACCGCGGAAGGGTGCTCCAAGGAGCGCTTCACAACCATGCCTCACTTCAATGCCCTGAATTCCCGCCACAGCTTCGGCTTGGCGATCAACAACGTGGAGGTAGGAGTCTTCCAAGCAGCCGACGGCCTCAGCGCCGAGATCGACGCCATCGAGAAAGCCAAGGTCCCTGGTATTCACAAGGTCGGCGACGTTACGCTTAAGCGCGGCGTGATCGCCCCGCCGCGCCGAGGCGGCAAGCTCACACTGAGCAAGCGGACCGGCGGCAATCCGCTGGGCGCGAAAATTTTGGATGACTGGCGGAGGGCGACGCCGGCGCACGGGTCGGGACCTCGAAAAAGCGGCTTGCTCGTCGTTTACGACGCGGCCCGGAGACCCCTGGGACGCCTGGAGCTCACCGGCCTCGGCCTTGTCCGGGGAAGCGCCCCCAGCCACAGCGCCGCGCCGATGGAAACGTTGACGCTGAACTACGAAGAGATCAAGGTCAACTACTGATGGCCGGTTTTGGGCGGCCTTCCAGCCGCCCCCACCGATTCAACAGCGAGAGCTCGTGCGATGTACGCCGCCTCGGCCTCGGCTGGCTGAAGCTTCCGCTCCACCACCAACCGCTGGTAGGCCCCTTCCAACTCCGCCTTCAACCCGGCGCGCGCCAGGAACGCAAGGAAATCCCCAGCCGCCGTCCCGTCGAAACGCGCCATCTCCGCCTCAATCAGATCAAGCCCGGCGCCGCCGCGCCACGCCGCTTGGATGGCGGCGGGCCTCATGTCGGGAGCGTCCTGCATCATGCCAGCGAGCCGTCGGACCGCCGCCGTGGCATCGCCCGACGCCATTTCGAGCTCAGCCAAGGCCCACTGCGTCCGCAGCGTGAAGGGCTCCCAGCGGTCCGCCAGCCGGGCCAGTTTGGAGGCCTGCTCCAGATCGCCCTCGGCGCGCGCCAGCCCGCTGAGACGCAGCCACGCCGCGGCCTCGCGCGGCTGGATCGAGAGCGTCTCCAGCCACCCGGCCCGGGCTGCGTCCGCGTCGCCCGCCGCCCAGGCTAGCTCGGCGCGTTGGAACGCCTGTTCGGCCGTCGGCGGCACGCCCCGAAACGCCAGCAGGCCCGCGACCGCCACTGCCCCGGCAGTCGCGACCGAGACGGCCCGCCGGGGGCGTCCGGGACCGGCGGCTAACCCCAGGCAGCAGGCCGCCGCTCCCGCCACGGCGGGCGACTGCAACGGCAGGTCGGCCAGCGATTGCAGTAGAACCGCCGAAGCCCCGGCGGCGCATCCCAGAACAAGGGGCGAGCCTTGCCGCAAAACCGAGGGGCACAGCACGACCACAATCGGCCCGAGCAGCAGAAGAAAGCCGACCGCGCCAAGATCGATCCACGTCTCCAACACATCGCTGTGCGCGTTGCTTACCGATTTGCGGACGAAGTACGGCGAAGCTCTGCGAAAGACCGCGCCATACCCGCCGGGTCCGGCGCCCCAGGTGGCGTGCTCCGCCGCCAACGGAGCCGAATCGCGCCAGATCAGCAGGCGTCCGGGGTCGCCGCCGTCGCGAGCCAGGCGCTCAAACCGCTGTGCGACCCGAGCGCCCGTCGATGTGAACGTCACCCCGGCGGCGACGAGCAGGCCCGTCCCCAACACGACGGGCAGCGCCCGCCTCCCGCTCCGCAGCAAAGCCGCCAAGCCCACGACGGCCGCCGTCGCCAGGGCCGCGCGGGACATTGAAGCCCACAACGCGACCCCCAGCAGCGCGGCGCAAGCCAAACCGGCCGCCGCCCACTCCGGCCGCCGCCGCAGCCGTTCGCCCAGGGCCGCCAGACCTCCGGCGCCGGCCCCGATCGCGACCAGCAGAAAGGCCGCAAATTGCCCGCGGTTGACAAAGGTCCCCCTCGCCACCGCCTCCGCCTCGCCCGTGTGGAGCGCCGAGAGGTACTGCTCCAGCCCCAGCGCCGCCTCAACGGCGCCGGCCGCAACAAGCCCGCCGGCCAGCAGCCCCGCGGCAGGCGACGCTGACGCCGCCCGCGCCAGAGCAAACAGTGCAAAAAGGCCTGCGAGCATCACCCCGCCGCGCATCGCCGCCGCCGGGTCCGCCGCCAATGATGTCCAGGGAGCGGCGCCGACCGCCAGCGCCGCCTCGACAGGTTCCATGCGCTGGGGAGCCAACACCCCAAGCCAGGCCGGGGACAACGGCGCAACCTGCCAAACAATCCAGACCGCCAGCAACAACGCCGGAACCGGCAAGATCGGACCGCGCCGGGAAACGATCCCGCCGACCGCAACCGTGACCAGCGCCAAGCTCACAACCAGCAGTTGGAACGGCCGGTGCTCCAGCGTGGGCCGCCACGCCAGAGCCCACAGACACACCACGGCGACCGCCGCCCACAACCACGG
>CAYOPA010000065.1:0-16403 GCA_964405625.1 uncultured Bryobacterales bacterium | reverse complement strand
CCGCGCCCTGCTCGAACCCCTCGCCCGCCACCCTGAAAAGCGCGAGCCGCCGCTGAGGTGGGGACTCCAGTATATTGTTCGGGGTGACGTGATGCTCGAGAACGGTTCCGTCGTTACGCTAGATGAGCTTTGTGACGAGCACGGTTCGCCGCACCTGCCCCACCTCGAAAAGATGCCACCAGAGTTGGAAGTCGACTGGGGCGAAAGTTCGTGAGGCCGCCCAGCCGCCGGACAAGAATGTCCGGCGCTACCCAGACCCCTCACCGCTGCCGCAGCCGATAGATATAAGCCAAAATCTCCGCCACCGCCCGATACAGCTCCACCGGGATCTGCTGGCCGATCTCGGTCCCCTTGTACAGCGCCTGGGCCAGCGGCGGGTTTTCCACCAGCGGGATCTCGTGCCGGTCGGCGACTTCGCGGATTTTCAATGCGACGTGGTCGGCGCCCTTGGCCAGCACCACCGGCGCGCCGCCCTCTTCGGGGGCGTAGCGGATCGCCACGGCGTAGTGCGTCGGGTTGGTGACGACGACGGTGGCCTTGGGCACCTCGGACATCATCCGCCGACGCATCATCTCGCGTTGCAGACGCCGCAGACGCGCCTTGATGTGCGGGTCGCCTTCGAGGTCCTTGTGCTCCTGGCGGACCTCCTGCTTGCTCATCTTGAGCTGCTTGGTCATCTTCCGGCGCTGCCGCCACAGGTCAAACGCGCCCAGCGCCACCAGCAGAACCGCCGCCTGCGTGAGCAACTGCCGCAGCGCCTGGAAAACCACCAGCGAGCCGGCCTCCAACCCCAGCCTCGGCAACGCCAGAAACAGCTCCAGATCGCCCTTGACCACGTAGTAGAAGACCACCCCGGCCAGCGGCGTCAGCAGCGTCGCCTTCAGCGCCTGCGCGCCGTTCTCGCCGGGCAACTGTTGCAGCTTCTTGAGCGGGTCCAGACGCTTGATATCTGGTTGTAGCCGCTTGGGCGTGATGGCGAAACCCGTCTGCGCCATGTGCGACAGCAGCCCGATCCCCAGCAACGCCGCGCCAAAGTACCACACAAAGCTCAGCGGTCCGGTCAACAGGTCCGAGGCGACCCCTTGCAATCGCCCCAGCGTGATCTCATCGCGAAACGCCAGCAGCAGCAGCCCGCGCAGCATCGCTATCAATCCGGCGTAGACGCCGGGCGCGGCCAGCGTCAGCATCAGCACGGCGGCGCAGAATTGCAACGCCGCCGAGAGCTCCTTGCTGGAGGCGATCTGGCCTTCCTCGCGGGCCTTTTGCAGCTTTCGTGGAGTTGCGTCCTCAGTCTGTTGGGAGCGTTCTTCGGCCATGACCCGTCACCGGCCGACCACGGTCGTCAGCAACTCAAACGTGCGCTCGGCAAGCTGATGAAACAGCCGCGGCGACTGCGGCAGCACCGGATAGAGCGCCGCCACCGCCGCCACGATCTTGAGCGGAAACGCCAGCGTGAGCAGTTGCATCCGCGGCTGCGCCTGGTTGAGCAGGCCCAGCGTCAGATCCACCAGCAGCAGCAGCGCCACGACGGGAAGCGCCAGCCGCACCGCCGTATCGAACGTCATGCCGCCCAGTGCGATGAAGGCGTCGGCATCGGCCGGCTGCACGGCGAAGGCCCCCAAAGGATGCGCATCCAAGCCGGCCGCCAGTACGCGGATCAGGTGCAGATGCAGGTCGAAGGCGAAGAAAAGCAGGTTGGCCAGCAGCGCCAGCGCCACGTTGAGGATGGAGGCGTCCACCTGCGTGGTGGGATCGACCATGTTGATGTAGGAGTAGCCGGCCTGAAACCCCAGCGTTTGCGCGGCCAGCGAGAAGGCTTCCAGCAGCAGCCGGAGCGCGACCCCGATGGCCGCGCCCAGGGCGGCTTCGGACAACGCGGCGGTCGCGATCAGCCAAACAACGGCCGGGGAGGCGAGATCGTCCGGCGTCAACCCGGCTCGCGCGGCCGGAGCGAGCAAGAACGCGAGCATCGCCGCCAGGGCGACGCGGGCTTGCACGGGAGCGGCCGGCGCTCCGGGCAAGGGGGTGAAGACGGTCAGCGCCGCCATGCGCGCCAGCAGCAGCGCCATGTTCACCACCCAGGCGGCTGGGATTTCCCAGGTCATGGGAAGTTACAGGTCCCAGACTTACGTCTGGGGTTCGGTTTCTCCAGAACCGAGCCCCAGACGTGAGCCTGGGGTTTTTCTTCTAGAACCGATCCAGCGACCCAAAAATCGACTCCGCATACTTCAGCAGCCGGGCCGCCATCCAGGGCAGCAGCAACATCGTCGCCCCGGCAAACAGCAGCAGCCGCGGCACGGTGTTGAACGCCGGGTCCTGCATCGAAGTCAGCACCTGCACGATGCTGACGGCGATGCCGCCCATAAATCCGATCAGCAGCAGCGGTCCGCCGACCATCAACGTCACCCAAAAGGCCATGCGGATCACCTCCACGGCGGCGTCGACCGACATGGCCTCAAGCCACTCCCCGCACCAGCGAGCCCACCACCAGATTCCAACCGTCAGCCAGCACGAACAGCAGCAGCTTGAACGGCGTGGAGATCATCACCGGCGGCAACTGGATCATGCCCAACGACAATGTGATCGACGCCGCCAGCAGGTCGATAATCAGAAACGGAAGAAACAACACCGCCCCGATCTGGAAGGCGACCTTCATCTCCGAGAGCATGTAGGCTGGGGCAAGCACCGTCAGATCCAGGTCGGCCGGTCCCGCAGGCCGCGGCCTGCCGGTGATGTCCACGAACAACGCCACCTCGTTTTCGCGAGCGAAGCGGGCCAGATGCTCCTTGAGCGGCTCGCGGGCGATCTCCAGCGCCTCCATGTGGCCGATGGCGCCGCTTTGCAACGGCTCGATCGCCTCGCGGTAGACGCGGTCGGCGGTCGGCTGCATCACCACGATGGTCAAAAACAGCGACAGTCCCAGCAAAGTCTGGTTGCCCGGCGCCGTCTGCGTCCCGATCGCCTGCCGCAGGAAGTGCAGCACAATCAGAATGCGCAGAAAAGGCGTCAGCGAAGCCAACGCCGCCGGCAGGACCGTCAGCAGCGTCAGCAGCAGGATGATTTGCAACGGAACGCTCAAGGTTCCCGGCGCTCCGGTGATGGAGACGGTCGGCAGCGAGGGCGGCGCCGGCGCGGCGGGCCCCTGCGCCCAGACGCCCGCCGCCGTCAGCAAAACCAGCGCGGTGAATCGCAAAAGCATTCGCCGGGCCGCGCTCAATCCCCCGCCCCCCGCGCCATCGCCAGCGGCTGGACCGCCTCACGACCACGGTCCGAAGACCAGCGCACCGCCGCCATCACGCCGACGCGGCTGACGCCTTGCTGGGTGACCGCCAGCAGGTAGACCCGATCCGCCGCACGCACCGCCAGCAATCGCTGCCCCGGCCCCAGCGGCGTTGAAGCCAGCGTCTCAAATCCAACCTCGCCCGGCGGAGGAGCCTGCGCGCGCAGCCGCCAGGCTATGGCCGCCAACGCCGCGCACACCAGCAGCGCCGGCAGCCACTGCGCCAGCCCGATCACTTGCGCTCCTCGCTGAGATCACTTCGCAGGTCGGTCAGCCTTAGACCCATCGTGTCCTCGATCACCACAATCTCGCCGTTGCCGACCCGCAACCCGTTCAGCAGCAGATCCACGTTATCGCCCGCCGACCGCTCCAGCGCAATCACCATCTGCTCGCGCAGCGCCATCACCTCGCCCAGCGTGATGCGCTTGCGGTCGAGCTCAATGCGCACCTGGATGGGAACATCCAGAAAGCGGCGCATCGCCGGATCGACCGCGAGGGCTTCTTCCTCCGCGGATTCCGCTTCGGGCTCGGTGTTCGCATCAAAGGGCGATGACGGCGACGATTGCATGAGGCTCCTTGCGCAGGCCTACCGCTTGAGATTCAGCGCCTCCTGGTTGAGCTCGTCGGCGGTGGTGATCACCCGAGAGTTCGCCTGAAATCCGCGCTGGTAAGTCAGTAGGTCCGTAAACTCATTGGCAATATCGACGTTGGACGTTTCCAGCGATAGGCCTACAATCGAGCCCAGCCCGCCCGTGTTCGCCGGACCGACCAGCGCCTCGCCGGCGGCCGCGGTCCGCAAAAACGTGTTGTTGCCGTTGGCTTGCAGCGCCTGTCGGTTGGTGAAGCGAGCCATCGCCAGTTGCGCCAGCGGCAGCGTCCGGCCGTCGGAGTAGGTGCCGTTGATGACGCCGCCGTCGGCCACGGCGATCGAGATCAGCTCGGCCGATGCAGATCCATTCTGCTGCAAGTCGCTCACCGTGGACGCCGCCGCGACGCTGGTAAGGCGAGGCAGGCCGAGCTGGTCGACAAAGCTCCACTGGACGTTGAGCGGCGCGGCGCCGTTAGCCAAGGCATAGGCCGGCGTGGTTGCCGCCATGTCCAAGGTGGCGAAGGTCGGCGACGCGCCGTCGAGGACGCCGAATTGGTCGAACTCAATCACAACGGCCGGGACGACGATGTTGGGGTCGGCAAGCGGCGTGGTGTTGGTGCTGGTGTCCTCCGTCTCATTGGCGGGCAGAGTCGCCGTCACCGCGTATGCCGCGGAGTTAACGCCCGTTGGCGGAACCGGAGAAAATGTCAGGGTGAGAATGTGCGGACCGCCGAGAGAGTCAAAGATCTCAATCGGCCGCGAGAACGGCGTCGTGCTGCCGGTTTGCAGGTTGGCGGTTACGCTGATCGCCGTCGTGGGAGTGGGGTCGATGCGGTCGTTGCCCTGAAGCGTGATCGGTTCGGGCGGCGTGCCCGTATCCAGGATGTTGTTGGCCCGGTCCCGTACCCAGCCCAGGACGCTTTCGCCGTTCAGCGTGACGAGATTCTGGTCCTGATTTAGCTGAAAGTTGCCGGCCCGAGAGTAGAGGGTGAGGTCGGTGTCGCGCACCACAAAGAATCCTTCGCCCTGAATGGCTGCGTCGAGCAGTCCTCCGGTGCCCTGGATGGTTCCTTGCTCAAAGCGACGCGAAACGGTGATCGGCGCCGCGCCGATGCCGACCTGCGAGGCGACGCCGGAGCGCGACTGGCCGACCTGCTGGTAGAAAAGATCGCGGAAGTCCGACCGGCTGCCTTTGAAGGCGATGGTGTTGAGGTTGGCAAGGTTGTTGGCCACGACCTCGACGGCTCTGGCATGGGCGCGAAGGCCGGAAAGTCCTGTAAAGAATGGGCTTGGCATGTTTGCTCCTATATAAGAACGTCAAAAAAGGAAACTCTAGGGCTCGGCCTGCGTCGAGGCCGCGTCGACCAACTCGCCGACCGATTTGCGGATCTGCAATAGCTGCTCCAGGGAGCTGAACTCAGCGAGTTGGCTGACGAACTGGGTCGGATCCTGCGGGTTGAGCGGGTCCTGATTCTTCATCTGCGTCACCAACAGCAGCAGAAATGTCTGACTGTTGTCGGCGGCGCTGAACAGGCCTCGGTCGAGGGACTGCGTGGGCGCGGGGGTGATGCTTGGAATGCTCATGTTAATCTCGGTGTCTCCGGTTCAGGCTGAGGGCACGGCGAACGCTGGCCTGCCCCGTTCGGTCCGCTCGCGGCGCTCGCGGCCCTGAGGGCTGCCGTCCCGCTCTCTTTGTTGCTGCCGGCCGCCCTCCCGCCGCTCGGGGTCGGCGCCCGCGTTTGGCGTCCAGGCGCGAAGATCCGGCTGCAAGCCGCGTTGTAGCAGGTTTTCGTAAAGCTGCGGCAGGCTCGATTGGAACTGGCGGGCCGTGGCCGGGTTGTCCGCGCGCAGAACCACCTCCACCCCCCCGTGGCGCTCGGCCAGGCGCAGCGCCACCGAGCCCAGCCGGTCGTCCTCGACAATCACCGTCAGCCGGGTGGCGTTGCCGGCCCGGCTGACTTGGGCCGCCGCCACCTGGACGGCGCGCTCAAGCGGAACCGGCGGCGCCGGGGCGGCGGGCTGTCGACCGGGCTGCTCGCCGTCAAACGGGACCGCTCCAGTCATCGTGCCGGTTGTCGCGGTTGCGCCCGGCTGTTGGAGCGGAGCTCGAGCGACGGGCGGCTCGGTCGGGGCGGGCGGTTCGGCGTCAGCTTGAGCTTTTCCTTGCTCCGCGTTCTTCGGCTCCGGGCTTGGCGGCTCCGGGCTTGGCGGCTCCGGGCTTGGCGGCTCCGGGCTTGGCGACTCCGGGCTTGGCGACTCCGGGCTTGGCGACTCCGGGCTTGGCGACTCCGGGCTCGGCGGCTCCGGGCTTGGCGGCGTCGGGCGCTCTGGCCCCCGAGCCTCGCTCCCACGCTCAGAAGAGTGCACGGGGGCGGGCGGCTCGCCCTTCGACCATTGCCTGGGGGCTACTTCGGGTCGGTCCGGGTTACTCAACGGCAGACGATCAAGCTTCGCGTCCCCTTCGTCCGAGTTGTGACGGAGATCCACAAACGCTCGCCGAAGGGCCGGCGCGCGATCCGCGCTTGGCGGCGGTGGCCCCACCCGCCCGGCGGACCTGTCAGGCTCCGGTTCCGACGCCCGTGACGGCTGTTCGTTGACGGCTTGACCCTTCGACGACGCTCGAGAGGCGCTCGGACCCGGCTCAAAGCGCCGGGCGGGGACTGCCCGCGCCTCCCTGCGAACCTGTGGAAAAGCTGTGGACGGCGAATCCGAAATCAACCGATCCGCCTCGTCTGGAACCTGCGGGATCGGGTCAGCAGTCCGCAGGCTTTGACGCCAGACCTCCGGCATCTCTGGAGTAGGCCAGAACGGTCGTCGAGATTCAAGGACAGTCGCGACGGCTCGCGCCTCCGGGGCGTCGAAACGGCTCGGCTCACGGCTCGCCCGAGGAAGAGCGCCGACATCCGATCGCTTCCCCGTGATCTCTTCTAAAATAGATTGTAAACTATTTTTTTCTATAATCTTACTATCACTTACTTCATCTTTTACATTGGCTAAAAAATCAAGTCGGATCGAATCCAGGTCAACCGGTGAGGGGAGATCCAACGCTCGACTCGCAGAGTGATGCCTCGACCGTTGCAGTCGCCCGATCGAGGGCTCATCCACCGTCTCTGGAGGAACCCGGCCAGGCTCCAGCCGGGGGTTGTCAGGGCTGAGAGCGAGGCGCTCAGTACGGGCATTCTCCGCGTCGGCGTCCCGGTTTTCCACAGGTGGTCCGTGGAGAACCGGTGGACGGGCCGCCCCTTCGGGCACTAGCGCCTCGTCATGGAACGCGGACTCTAGCAGCTTCTCGTCCACCGCGGCTGCCTCGTCGGCGCCAGCCTCGGCGGCCGGAATCGACGCCGAGGTCTGCGTGGGCCGAGCATCGTCCCGGGACTTCTCAGCGGTTGGGGCCGGCTGATCCGAAGGCTCGGGCCCCGACTCGCCTGGAGTGAACGGCGCGGGTCGTCCCGCATGCTCCGCTCGCACGGCGGCCCGCTCAGCAGGCGCAGCCTCCCTCGGAGTCTCGGCGACGACCTCCAGCGGCCGCCATGCGGGCGCATCCCGGTTCGTTTCCCGAAGCGGGGCATGGGGCTCCCGTGGCGCGGCAGCCGGGATCGGATCATCGCCGTCCCGCTGTTCCTCGATCTGGACAAGATGTTCCGCTCCGTCTGGAGGCGGTTCGCCGGCGGGCTCCGACGGAGGCGCCAGCAGCGCCAGCAGCTCCATCGCAAACAGCCCGACCCAGGAGCCGGCCGCCCCCTTCCCTGGTGTCTCCGCGCCGACTGCCGTGGGCGCCGGCGCGCCGGCAAACGCCGGTTGCACCGTCACGAGCTGGTACACCTCGATCACGCCAAAGCGCTGAGCATCCGACGGGCCAAACTGAATTTGTTCCTTGCGATCAATCACTTAGCCCTCGCGGCCGACCTGCCGCGACCGCCAAAACCTTGTCAGCAGCCAAGACCTCGCCACCGGTGGACTGACGGCATTTCTTTTATTTTTCAATCAGTTATGGCGACAAGCCAGTTTGGCCCCCAGGTTGCCAGCAACCACCCCGGAATGAACCCAGCCCTCGTCAGCGCAGCCTCCGGCATGGTCGCCCGATCGGAGTCCCTGGAAGCACTGGCCAACAACCTCGCCAACTCTTCCACCATCGGCTACAAAGCCGACCGCGACTTCTACCAAGCGTTTCGCAGCGCCTTCGCCCAACCGCCGGTTGACGGCGGCCCGGCGCAGGCGCCTTATTTGGCCGGAGCGGAGATCGATTTTCGCCAGGGCGCGTTTCGAGCGACCGGCTCGGCGCTGCACGTCGCCCTGCGCGGTCCCGGTTTTCTGGTCGTCCAAGGCGACGCCGGGCCGCTGTATACCCGCTCCGGCGAGCTGCATCTGGCCGCCGACGGGACGCTGCTCGGGCCGGCGGGTTTGCCGCTGGCGGACGAGGACGGCGAGCCGATCGTGGTTCCACCCGTCGGACCGGCTTCAATCGACGCCGAGGGTATCGTGCGAGCCGGGCTCACGGTCGCCGGGCGTCTGGCCGTGGTGGAGTTCGGGTCCCCGCCGCCGCTGGCCAAAGCCGGCGGCCAACTGCTGCGACCGCTCAGCGACGCCCCCCCCGCCCCGGCCGGTGAAACGACGCTGGAGCCGGGCTATCTCGAAGAGTCCAACGTCGAGGCGGCGGCGTCCTTCGCGCGGCTGCTGAGCGTGCAACGCCACTTTGAGATGCTGCGCCGCACCGCCACCTTGGCCGCCGACGAGCTCGACGGCCGGGCGGTGGAGACGCTTGCCCGCACGTCGTAACAGGCTTCAACTGATACATTCACTTAGGACCATAAATCTATGATTCGAGCACTTTACAGCGCCGCCAGCGGCATGGTCGCCCAGCAGCTCAACATTGACAACGTGGCGCACAACCTCGCCAACGCCAACACCACCGGCTTTAAGCGCCGGCGGGTGCAGTTTCAGGATCTGCTCTACCAGAACCTGATCACGCCGGGCTCGGCGGCGGGCCAGCAGACGCTCTACCCCTCGGGCCTGCAACTGGGCCTGGGGGCGCGGGTGGTCTCCAACGAGATCGTTTATCAACAGGGCGATTTCGTGGCCACCCAGAACCCCTTCGACGTGGTCATTGAAGGAGCGGGGTTCCTGCAAGTGGTGCTGCCGACGGGCGAGCTCGCCTACACCCGCGCCGGCTCCTTTCACCTGGACCGCGACGGCAACTTGGTCACCTCGGCGGGCGATCCGATCGAGCCGAACATCGTGATTCCGCGCGAGGCGCTTGACGTCGTCATCGCCGCCGACGGCACGGTTTCGTTCACCGTGCAGGGGCAGCAGCAGGCGGCGCAGGCCGGGGTGATCCAGGTGGCGGACTTCCAGAACCCAGCGGGACTGCGCGCGTTGGGCGGCAACCTCTACGTTCCCACCGAGGCGTCGGGCGATCCGATTCTCGGCCCTCCGGGGCAGGACGGCATGGGCTCGCTGCGCCAGGGAATGCTTGAGAACTCCAACGTCAGCGTGGTGGAAGAGTTTATTCAGATGATCACCGGTCAGCGCGCTTACGAGGCGAACGCGCGCGTTGTCCGGGCCGCCGACGAGATGCACCGCGAGGCTAACCAGCTCAAGCAATGACGATTCGGGCCGCCATTATCGTGCTGTACGCAGCGTCGATCGCAACGGCGCAAGTCGTGGTCCCGGTCAACGGCGCCCACGTCGTGGCCGCCGAGATCGCCGCGGCGCTGCCCGGCTGGAATCCGGAAAACCCGGCCGCCGAGCTCGCTCCCAGCCCCTTGCCGGGCTCGCCGCGCCGCATCTCGCGCGCGCTGCTCCAAAACTGGAGCGCCGCCGCCGGGGCCGACCCGTCCGCGGCGCCGGACTCGCTGCTGCTGCAGCGGCGCTTGGAAGCGCTGACACCTGACTCAGCCGCCGCCATCCTGCGATCCGTCCTGGTCGAGAAGCTCGGCGTCGGCGCCGATGAGCTGGATATTGAAGTCCCAGCCAACCATCCGCTACCGTCCCCGCCGGCAGGCGAGCTGGAGTGGAGCTTGGTCGGCGGTGGGCCTGCTTCCGCCGAAGCGGCGCCGCTGCGGCTGCGCTGGCGCGACTCGGCCGGACGCAGCGGCGTGGAGCTGCTCACGGCCCGTGTACGAAGACGCGGCGCCTGGCTGGTCGCGGCGCGCGACCTTCCGGCGCGCGAACGGGTGAGTGAGCAGGATTTCCGGTTGGAGCGGGGATTTCTGCCAGATTATGGATCCTGTTATCTTTCTACTTTCTATCCTGATAGAACGTACGAGCTAAAGCAACAACTTAAGTCCGGCGAGCCCCTGGAGGAGAAGCTCCTGGCGCCGCGAGCCGATGTCGCCCGGGGCGACCTGTTGGACCTGGAGGTGCGGGTCGGCGGCATCGTCCTGCGCGTGCCCGCCCGCGCCGAGGCCGACGCCGGGATCGGCGACCGCGCGCCGCTGAAGAACCTGGAGTCCGGCCGGCGGATCGTCGGCCGAATTCTGTCACCAACAACCGCGGAGGCTGTGCTCCCATGAAATTCGTTTGGATACTGTTGCTAGCCGCTCCGCTCGCGGGGCAGACCGAGACCGCCGCCGCCGAGCTCGACGCCTATATCGAACGCTCGGTGGCCTTGCGGGAGCGCGACGCCCCCTCGGCCGGTTCGCTTTTTACCGACAACGGCTTTCTGGCCGAGGTGGCGCGCGATCCGCGAGCCGCCCGGGTGGGCGATTTGGTGACGGTGGTCGTCGCCGAGCAAGCGTCGGCGCTCAGCAGCGGCGCCACGACGCAGAGCCGCGCCTCGGACAACGACAGCTCAATCGGCCGCCTTCTGGGCGCGCTGAGCCCGGTCGGCCCGTTGCCGAACTTGCTGGGGCAGTCATCGTCGTCCACCCTCCAGGGGCAGGCCTCCACCAGCCGTCGCACGGCGGTGACAGCCGTGGTCACAGCCCACGTCACCCAAGTCATGCCCAACGGCAACCTGGTGATCGAGGGCGCCAAGGAAGTGGCGGTCAACGCCGAGCGTCAGACGGTCTGGCTACGCGGGGTGGTGCGCCAGGCCGACTTGTCGCAGGACAACTCACTGACTTCGGAGCGAGTGGCGTTGCTGGACCTTCGCGTCAACGGCAAGGGCGTCGTCAACGCGGCCATTCGGCGCCCTAATCCAATCTACCGTCTATTCAAGTCTTTGTTGCCATTATGACTCGATCTCTTTGTCTAATCATGATGTTAGGTCTGCCATGGCTTTCGCAGGCCGCTCGAGTCAAAGAGCTCGCCGACATTGAAGGCGTGCGCGACAACCAATTGCTCGGCTACGGTCTCGTGGTCGGGCTGCAAGGCACCGGCGACCGCCAGCAGACGATCTTCTCCACGCAAAGTCTGTCGAACCTGCTGCGCAACATGGGCGTGAACGTGGCCCCCGACCTACTGCGGGTGCGCAACATCGCGGCGGTGATAGTTACGGCCACGCTGCCACCGTTCGCGCGCCCCGGCATGCACCTGGACGTGACGGTGAGCTCGATTGGCGACGCCAGCAGCCTGCGGGGCGGCTCGCTGCTGTTGACCCCGCTCAAGAGCGCCAACGGCGAGGTTTTCGTGGCCGCCCAAGGACCGCTATCGATTGGGGGCATCTCCGCCGCCGGTCCGGGCGCGCGGCTGGCCGTGAATCACCCCACCGTCGGCCGTATTCCCGAGGGCGGTTTGGTCGAGAAGCCGGCCCCCAGCGCACCGCCCAGCCCCGACGGCTTTCGACTGACTCTTCGGCGCGCGGACTTCATGACCGCCTCGCGGATGCAGGCCGCCATCGAACAAGCCTTTCCCGACGCCAATGTGGAAGCCGAAACGGGCGGCAGCCTGTGGGTTCGCATGCCCGAAGTCTTTCGGGAGCGACCGGTCGATTTTCTGGCCCGGCTGGACGCCATCGAGGTGGACGCCGACCGCCGGGCCCGCGTGGTGCTCAACGAGCGCACCGGCACCGTCGTCATTGGCGGGGACGTGCGCATCGCCCCGGTTTCGGTGCTGCACGGTTCCTTGACGGTCCAGGTGACCACCGACTTCAACGTCTCGCAGCCGGGCGCGTTCTCTCCTGGAACCACCGCGGTCGTCCCCCAGACCAGCGTGCAAATCACCGAAGAAGAGGCCCGCACCGCGACGATTCCAGCCGGCGCCACGGTCGAGGATCTAATCCGGGCCTTGACGGCGATCGGCTCCACCCCGCGCGACATCATCGCCATCATGCAGAGCATCGCCGCCGCCGGCGCACTGGAAGCGTTACTGGAGGTGATCTGATCGATGCACATGCAACCAAGCGCTCTGCCGTTTTCCAGGCTGGTCGGATCGCCAACCGTCGAGCCGACCGACCTGCGCGAGGCCGCCCGGCAGTTCGAGTCGCTGTTCACCAAGGAGCTGCTCAAGGCCGCGCGGTCCGCCGGGGACGCTTTGGCCGAGGACAAGGACTCCACGGCCGAGGGTTACCTGGACTTCGCCGAGAGCGTGCTGGCCGACGCTCTGGCCGAAGCGGGAACGTTGGGGCTGGGCGGATTGATTTTGAAACATCTGGAGATTCGGGAGGTTTCCGCCGATAAGGGCTAACGAGGAAGGTCTCTCGTGAGAATCGATGACAATTTAACCGCCTCCACCTATCTGCGCCCGGCTCAGACCGAAGGGGTTCGCAACGAACCGGCAGGCCCCGGCGGCGGGTCCCGGCCGGGATCAACCGGCGGCGAAGACTCGGTGGCGCTAAGCTCGTTGGGCTCGGAGATTGCGCGTGCGCTGTCGCAGGACTCGCCCGAGGAGATCACCAGGATTTCCGAAGCGCGGGAGGCCGTCCGATCGGGCAGCCTCAACCAAGAGATCGGCGAGGTCGCCGACGCGCTCATTGAAGCGGCCCTAAGCTCCACCGGCTTGGAGAGCGCTCTGTCGAGACCGGCGGCGCAATAGGAATGGAAGAGCAAATAGGAATGGAAACGATAGGCGGCCTCGATCGGCTGCGCGCTGAGATGCAAGCGCTGAGCGGCGATCTGCGCGGCGCGAAGCTTGGCGAGTTTCAGGCGAGGGTCTCGCGGATCGAGTCGAATCTCCCGACGCTGGCGCGGCAAGCTCGCGAGGCGGCGCCCCGCAACCCGGAGGCGGCGGCCGGGCTGCGCGCCGAGATGTTGCGACTGGCCGCGCTGCTGGAGACCGTCGCGGCCTATGCGCGAGCGCGGCTGGCGCTGGAACCAACGGCGGCCGAGTCCTACGGGCCGAGCGGCTCGCCGCTGAGAAACGCGGGCGGCGGCGCCGGCCGGGAGGCTTGAGATGGGCGGCATCAGCTCAGCGATTCACGCCGGACGGCAAAGCCTGTCGGCGTACTCGACCGCCCTGGCCGTGGTCCAGGACAATATCGCCAACTCGGCCACGCCCGGCTACGCCCGGCAGCGCGTCTCGCTCTCCTCGGTCATTATCCCCGGCGGCGCGGCGGCGCAGGGCGTGCGGGTGCAGGGCGTGGAGACGCTGCGTAGCGCCCTGCTCGACAAGCAGGTCACAATCGGGCAGCAGCGGCTGGCGGCGCTCGAGAAGAAGACCGAGCTGTTCAGCTTGATCGAGACGGTCTTTCGGGTGGACGGCGAAAGCGCGCTATCGGACTCGATCGACAGCTTCTTCGCGGCGGCGCAGGCGCTGTCGGTTAACCCTTCGGACCTGAACCAGCGGCGCGCCTTCCAGGCCGCCGGGGACCGTTTCGCCGCGACGGCGCGCGGGACCTACCAGGACCTCTACGACCGACAATCCGACCTCGACTCCGACGCGCGCGCCGTGGTCGCGCGCGTCAACTCGCTGGCCCAAGAGATCGCGGACCTTTCGCGCCAGCGCCCCGCCGGCTCCAGTGACTCCACGTCCTCGGTGGACACCCGGCTGCAGCAGGCGATCGAAGAGCTTGCCGGTCTGATCGACGTGACCACCCAACGGCAGGACAACGGAACGCTGGCCGTGATCACCGGCGGGACCCCGTTGGTGGTGGCCGACCGCGTCCGGCCGCTCTCGCTGGCGGTGACCAACAACGGCCTGCGGATTCTCAATACCGACGGGCAGGACGTGACGGCCGGGCTGCAAGACAAGGGCGGCAAGCTGGGCGCCCTGCTGGAGGCGCGTAACCGCATCCTCCCGGAGCTGCTGGCCGACGTCAACCGGCTGGTCAAAGGGGTCGCCGACCAGGTCAACGAACAGCTCGCCCGGGGCGTGGACTTAGCCGGAGCGGCCGGCGCCCCGATGTTTCACTACGAAACCAGCTTTCTAAGTGGAGTCGGCCGGACCGCGGGAACGGCGGGAGCGGCGACGCCGGCGCCGGTTGGCGTGCAGGTGGACTTCACTGGCGCGGTCTCGGGCTCGATCACGGCCACGCTCGATTCGTTCCTCGCGGGAGCGGCGCCGCCGAGCCCCGCTCTGGCCGGCGACCGCATCTCCCTGCGCCTCCAGAGCGCGGACGGCGCCATCGACGTTCAACTGGAAACCGCCGCGCTGCAAGGCGGCGAGAGCGTAGCCGAGCTCGCCCAGCGCCTCAACGATCAGATCGCGCTGTCGCCAGGGGTCGCAGGCTTGGTGACGTTCTCCGATGAGGGCGGCGCGCTTAAGGCCGTGCTCTCGGATCAGGCGCGGCAGGGCTTTTCGCTGGTGATTTCCACCAACCGCCCCGGCTTTACCACCGGCTTGGAGCCCGGCGGCCAACTGGGCGGGCACTCGGCCGAGGAGATCGCGGCCGCGCTCAACGTTCAGGTCGCGCTCAACGCCGATCTCAGCGCCGCCGGCGTACGGTTTGCGGCTGTCGGCGGCCAGGTTCGCGTGGACGCCGACCAAGCGATCCAGTTCGACGTGACCGACATCGACCCCGACGCGGCCGGCTTTGCGTCGGGGCTTGCCGGGACCGGGTTGCAAGCAGGCGGAGCGCTAGCCGCGCCAACGCTGCGGGTCGACATTCCGCTGTCCCGCATCGGGGCCGGAACGCCCGGCAACCCCGGCGGCGGCGGCAACATCGTCGCCGTAGCCGATCTGGCCGCCGGACGCTTCCTCGACGGCCGGACGTTTTCGGAGTATTACTCCGGCGTCATCAACGACATCGGCTCGGAGTCGCGCAACGTCCTTTTTCAAGCCGACACGCAGCGCGAGGGGCTCAACGCCTCCCAGGCGCTGCGCGACTCCTTTTCGGCGGTGGATCTCAACGAAGAGGCCGTCGCCCTGCTGCAATTTGAGCAGGCCTACTCGGCCATGCTGCGCGTGATGCAGGTTTTGGGCCAGTTGACCGATGAGGTGTTACTGCTGGTCCGCTAGCGGCGCATCATGCGAACCACCCTCATCACCCGCCAACGCGACGCCCTGCTGAACCTGCGCAAGGTGCAACAGCAGCGCGACAAGGCCACGCGGGAGATCTCGTCCGGCTACCGCGTCCAGAAGCCGTCGGACTCCCCGGCTGACGCGGCCGGAGTCGTTCGCACCCGCACCCAGCTCGCCGGCATCGCCCAGTTCAACCAGAATCTCTCGGCCGTGCAGGCCGAGCTGCGAGCGGTGGACGGAGCTTTGTCGCAAGCCGTCAACGCGCTGCAACGGGCGGCGCAACTAGGAACGCAGGGCGGCAACGGCACACAGACCGCCGAGAGCCGCGCGGCGATTGCGAGCGAGGTCGATGGCGTGCTGCGACACGTGCTGTCGATCGCCAACACGGTTTACGACGGACGCTACGTCTTTGGCGGCGGCCAAGATTCGATCGCCGCCTTCGAGCCCGACCCGGCCGCGCCAGCCGGAGTGCGCTACAACGGCGACGCCACGCAGCGGCAGATCCTCTTCCCCGACGGTCGCCCGGCGCAAATTTCGCTCGCCGGCGACGCCATCTTTGCCACGCCGGACGCCGTGGCTGGAAACGGACGGACCGTCCCGGCGGCGGCGCCCGCGCCCCAGCCGCCGATCGGGGTCGGAGTCTCGTTCAGCAATGGGCTGGATGCGGTCGTCGCCGTGGATCTGAGCGGGCCGTTCGTGGCGGCCGCGCCGCCGGCCGGGGCCGCAGTGGGGGCTACGCTCTCGGTCACGCTGGCCGCCAACGACGGCTCGGTTGCCGCCGCCATCGCAACGCCACCCCTCGCCGGCGGCGAGGATGCGACAGCTTTGGCGGGGCTGCTCAATGCCGAGATCGCCGCCGATCCCGCGCTGGACGGGAAAATCTCCTTCCAGGATGTCGGCGGAGCGCTGACCCTGGTCGTCAGCGACACGGCCGGGACAGGGTTTTCGTTCAGCGCGGCGACCACCGGCGGGCTGACCAGCGGGTTGGAGCCGGGAGGGGTCGCCGGAGGGTTCTCCGCCGCGGAGATCGCCGCGGCTTTGCAGCAGGCGGCCGACCAACAGCCGGAGCTCGTCCAGGGGAACGTGCGCTTCACCGCCGTCGACGGCGAGGTCCGCATCACCAGCGCCGTGGACGTGACGGTGACGGCGCTGGATTTCTCGCGCGGGTCGGACTTCGCCTCCGGGCTGGCCGGAACGCACCGGCTGGGCGGAGCCCACTCCGCCGACGTCTTCGGCGCCTTAAGCAGCCTCAGCCAG